>JANNJF010000525.1:0-2830 GCA_031405715.1 Gammaproteobacteria bacterium
CTCAGTTGGGCAATACCCGGGCAAAAATCGCCTTGAGATAAGACGTCTCGGGTATCGCCGGGTGGTGCGGGTGATCCGGCCCCTGATGCCCCTGTTCCACCACCTGCAGATAGCGATCCACGTGGCGGCTGGTGTGCAACAGTATCTCCTGCAGATCCTCGCGTTTCAGGTGATAGGAACAGGAGGCGGATACCAAAATGCCATCCTTCGCCAACACCTGCATGGCCATCTGGTAGAGGCGCTGGTAGGCGCGTGTGCCTTCCTTGATATCCTTGCGGCGTTTGATGAAGGCCGGGGGATCGAGCACCACCACGTCGAAGCGCTCGCGCTGCGCGCGCAGTTCCTTCAGCGCCTCGAAGGCGTCCGCCTCCTGCACCGACACCTTGTCCTCGAGAGCGTTGAGCACAACGTTGGCGCGCGTCCAGTCCACTGCCTTGGCGGAGGCATCGATGCAGGTCACGTGTTCGGCGCCGGCGGCCGCAGCCTGCAGGCCCCAGGCACCGAGGTAACTGAACAGATCGAGCACCCGCTTGCCCTTCACATAACGGCACAAACGCCCACGATTCACACGCTGGTCGTAAAACCAGCCGGTCTTCTGGCCGGTGATCACCGACGCGTGGAAGCGCACGCCGTTCTCTTCCAGTTCCACCATCTCCGGCACCGTGCCCAGGGCGGTCTCGACATAACTCGGCAGGCCCTCGACGGCGCGGCTGGCGCTGTCATTGCGCAGCAGGATGGCGCTCGGCCGCAGGACCTTGTCCACCGCGGCGACGATCTCCGTCTTCAATCGCTCCATGCCGGCGGTGGTGATCTGTATCACCACCACATCGCCATAACGGTCCACCACGAGGCCCGACAGCCCGTCGCTGTCGCCGAACACCAGACGGTAATAAGGCGAGTCGAACAAACGGGTGCGCAGGGACAAGGCCACGTTGAGGCGGTGCACCAGCAGGGATTGGTCGAGCACCAGGGCCGGATCGCGGCTCACCAGACGGGCGCTAATCAGGGTATGGGGATTGATGTAACCGGTGCCGATGGCCTTGCCCGCGGCGTCCTCGATACGTACCGGCTGCCCCGGCTCGAAGCCGGTGAGGGGGGTGGCAACGATGTCGATCTCGTTACTGAATACCCATACATGGCCGGCACGCAGGCGACGTTCTTCGTTTTTCTTCAGGCGTAACGGTGCAAGTTCCATACACAATTCCAAAGCAACTGCGCAAGCTTAAGGGAAAGCGCGGAAAATAGGAAATAGGGAATGTAAAGATGGCCAGGGACGCATGCGCCCAGGGCAGGCGCGAACAAGCCCCCTCTCCCCCGTGCATTTCGGGGGAGAGGGAACCTAGGCTGATCGTTTCCGCCACCTGTCCAGAAGTTCCCTAGCGCGTACCGGGCAGAGGGGTCGCCATGGGTGTTGCGGGTGCGGGGGGCAGGGCGACCTCTGGCGGCTGGGTCTCCCACAGGCGCACCGCCTGATTACGGTAGGGAACCTCATAGGCGAGCTTGAAACCCGTGTCCGGCAGCGGTTGCCAGTCGCGGGTGAAACTGAGGATCAGACCACGTGGATGTTGGGCCAGCCAGGTCGCCGCACTCTCGGCATCCACCGGTTGCATCGGGTGTGCGAGACGCGCGGCGAAATCGAAGTCGCCGGTATATTTTCCCGCCACCGCCAGCGGTCGTTGTTCGTCCTGCACCTTCGTCAGCAGCGTGGCCACGCTGCTGGCATCGTAGAGGGAATTGTATTGCCAGCCGATACCCAGCAGCGCCAGACTCGAGATCACCACCACGGCGGTCGTCATGTTGGCCACGCGCGTCTTGACCTCGGGCAACGGCAGAAACGCCAACATGATGCCCACCAGCACCACGGCGATACCGACAAAGGGCGATAGGTTCCACAGCAGGTCCGGCAGAAACGCCACGCGCGGCAGGCCGGGGAAAACAGCGAGCATACCGCCCAGCAGGATCAGGGGAAAGATCATGGTCGACGCGAGGGTATCGTGCTGGTGTTCGGTGAGCTTGTCGTCCAGCAGCAGAAACGCCACCACCAGCACAAACGCCGGCATCAGCGGCAGCAAAAATTGCGGCTGACGCAGACTGAACAACGACAGGATGACAATCACCGGCACCGACCAGGCCATGCAGAAGACGATGCCGGCATTCATGCGCTCGCGCCGCATATGCCACAGGCGCAGCCAGGTGAGCGGCCAGACAAACCACGGCAGTCCCAGCAACGGCAACAGCGCCAGGTACCACCACCACGGCGATTCCTGTGGAAAAAAGTCGAGGGACTGCGCGGCGAACGGCAGGAAAAATGCCTCCACGGCATGGCGCGCACCGCTACGTACGCCTAAGGGCACCGCCCAGGCGAGAAAGATCACCAGCCCCATGAGGCAGGCCTTGAAGATGTCCGCGTACCAGTAGCCCCAATTGGGTCGCGGGCCTTCGTTCGCCCAGAGCGGGGCGAGCAACGCCAGCGGCAGTATATATAGATAAATCATGCCCCCTTGAGCGAGGCTGCCGAGGCCCAGGGCGATGCCGAGCAACAGCCACACGCGCATGTCCCGTTGCCGCCAGGTCCACGCCAGGGCATAGGCGGCCAGCAGGGTGAAGAACACCAGGGGCATGCCGCTGACCGCCAGGGTGGTATAACCCGCCCAGAAAAATCCACCGAGCAGTATGCCGGGCACATAGCGTGCGACCATCACCCGTCCCGGCCAGAGATAACGCGCCAGGGAACCACACAGGAACATACTGGCCAGAGAGAACAGCGCCGGCACTAAACGCGGCCACACGTCGTTCACACCGAGAGCCCACCAACCCAAGTGAACCAGCC
>JANNJF010000526.1:0-1674 GCA_031405715.1 Gammaproteobacteria bacterium
CTCGACCGGCAGCCGCGAAGCGATCGAGTTGCGCGACGGCGACAAGGCCCGCTACGCCGGCCTGGGCGTGCTGCGCGCGGTCGAGCACATCAACACCGAGATTTCGGAATCGGTGCTGGGCGGGCGAGGAAATCTACGTCATCGATCCGGTGAAATGCACCGAATGTGTCGGTCACTTCGATGAACCGCAGTGCCGGAAAGTGTGTCCCGTCGATTGCATACCGCTCGATCCGCAGCATGCGGAAACGCAGGAGAAGTTGCGGCAGAAATATCTCAGCCTGACCGCGCAGAAGGCCGCGTGAAGCCTTTTCTGATAGGGGAAAGCGTGTCCCCTATTATTACTCCATGATTAACAAGGCAAACTGGCGATATGCAAAAATCAAAGGCGGTTTTGCAACCACCTTCTAGGGCTTCTAGTCGGTAGCTTCCAAGGGGACTCGCATGACATTCTTGGGGCATGCACTGTTGTTCTTTTTCGCGGGGTTCACGGGCTACCTGATGAATGCCGACCGAGGCAGTTCGTTCGGTGTCTTTCTGTTGATCGCCTTACCCGTCGCCGGTGTTTACTTCCTTGGCTGGTGGGCTGTTCTTACGTTCATTGTCGGCGCGTTCTTCGGAGGCAGGGTCTTTTGGGAAAGCGTCAAATCCGGTCGCAATCGCGCGGAGGACTAATGGAGACCCATCTCGTCGTCCTTGGCATTCTGCAGGTCGTGACCGTTTTGATTTATGGCTGGGTTGGCAGGGTTTTCCTTTCTCAGCCGCGATACAACCACCCAAGCATCTTCCACAGCCCCGCTGCGCGTCTTGTGCTGTGCTACGGTCCGCTCGTCGCAATGGTGGTTCTAGTGGTCTTAGCATTCGTCCTTACAGAATCTCCGTGGTTATTCCTGGGTTTAACTGTCGCCGGGTTCGTAGCGTCTTCAGTACGGCCAGATCGTGATCTGTTGCGCTAAGACAATGGTAGCTAATCGCCCAGTCAACGCGGACGAAAAGCCACGCAGGTGCCTCATTCGTTAGGCGTCACAAGCTGCCGTACAGCGACTCTGGAGGATCGAATGCAACCGTCTCTTGTTTGCCCAGACTCCCCAGTTCCAACAGTTGAAGTCGATACCGGAGGACGCATTGATCCGCTGCTACTTATTGCCGCATTGCTTCGGCGACCAATTGCGATCTTCTCCCGGTCTAAGCCGAAGATGGTGGCTACGGTCTACGCGTACGTCACTCCGAGCATCAACTTCGGGCAACCCACCGTTTCCGCATTCCTTGCCGTTGCCGGTCCCCTCCCGCTACTTCATCGAATTCATTCAGCACTCGCCGGCGAATTTCGAGTGCGGTACGGCGACTACCTCTCTTGTCGAGAGGGGACGCCACTCTTTCATATAGAGGCAGGGGCCGCTCGCGAGGCAGCTCAGTCGGGTCAGTGGACTACCATAGCGTAATAGAGCGTAATAGGGGACCACGATAAAATCGTGAACGAGGCGCCCCCCAAGGGGGCTTGCTTCGCGGCGCGCAGGAGCCGAGACCTATCAAATAAATCAACAGGGATTCCTCAGCGCCGCTGGCAGGCCGGGCAATAGCAGGTTGCGCGCTGGGCCTGGCGCAGCTCCCGGATGATCGCCCCGCAGTGCAGGCACGGCTCGCCGGCGCGGCCATACACCAGAAACTGGTTCTGAA
>JANNJF010000527.1:0-4832 GCA_031405715.1 Gammaproteobacteria bacterium
GGCGATGACCGCCGCGGCCACCGCGGCGCGGCGGTTGGGTTATCGTGTCATCCTGCATCCGACGTTGATCAGCGGGGATGCCGCCGCGGCGGGCGAACGTCTGGCGCAAGCACTGCGTGTCGCGACAGCCGGCGACCTGCACATCTGGGGTGGTGAAACCACGCTACGCCTGCCGCCATCCCCCGGTCGCGGCGGGCGCAATCAGCACCTGGCCCTGGCGGCGGCGCTGAGCCTGCAGGGTTGTGACGATGTGTTACTGTTGGCCGCCGCCACCGACGGCAGCGACGGTCCGGGGGAGGATGCCGGCGCCCTGGTGGATGGCTCGACGGTGGCACGCGCCGCACTGCACGGCGTCGATGCGACAGCGGCCCTCGCGGCGGCGGACGCCGGCAGTCTGCTCGCCGCCAGCGGCGACCTCATCGCCACGGGCCCCACGGGCACGAATGTAATGGATATCATGTTGGGACTGAAGTACTAAACCCTAGAGTCAACGCTGTCAGCGTTGGCACGCTACTTTTGGAGTGCGGGATCTCGCTCCCGCTTTGTAAAAGCGCGGTAAGCCGCCGCACTCTAAAGATCGTGGACTTCATAGATCGTAGGTTGGGGTGAATGCAATGAACCCCAACGGCAGAGTTGCACGAGGTCATGTTGGGGTTCGCGATGCTCACCCCAACCTTCATAGAAACTACTTTGGAGTGCGGGAGCTGGCTCCCGCTTTGTAAACCAACACCAAGCCACCACACTCCACGCCTAAAATAAAGTGAGGAAACGCATGCAATACAAACTGGCCATCACGATCGTTATGACCGCTGTCGCACTCACCACCAGCAGCTGTGCCACACTAACCCCACCCGCCGACACCCTTTTGCACTTCACCGAACAGGATCGCGGCGGCACGCCCTACGCCACCCGCATGTTCGTCAGCAAAGACTACCTGCGCATCGACGACGTCCGCCCGGAGGAGGGTGGGGACGCCGGCTTCGTCCTGCTCGACCGCAAGGCGCGCACGATTTACAGCGTCAGCCCCGGTGATAGAACCATCCTGGTGATCAAACCCTTGCCCATCACCTTGCCGCGCCCGCAGTCTTTCCAGCTCTCCATCGAACGGGACAAAGAGCCCTTGCCGCAAGTCGACGGCAAGAAGGTCGTGCACTACCGCTTGTTGACCGAGCGTGAACAGTGCATGGAGGTGTATGCCGCCGCCGGTCTCCTGCCGCATGTCGTGACCGCACTACGCGAATACCACGAGATCCTCGCCGGCGAACAGGCGCAGACCGAAATGAATATCCTTAAAGTGGAGCGCTCGCTCTGCGATCTGGCGGATTTAGTGTTTGCGCCGGCGCGCTACCTCGACCACGGATTCCCGGTACGTCAGGTCAGCCACAACGGCCATGCGCGCCAGTTGGTGGACTATAAGATCAATACCGTGCTGGAAGACGGCTGGCATACCTTGCCGCAGGATTACCGGCGTTACAGTATCGGCGACATGGTGCCGCGGCAGTAAGAGGACAGAACATCTACCCTCGTCATTTAGACACCTCGATGCAATTCGGCCAACTCCATCATGATGCTCCCGTGCGTTTGCGCGCCAACCGCAAGGGTTCCGCCACAAAGTGGCGAATCTCTACGATACCCCCCCGCAAGTAAGTTGGCGTACCGTGCCGCAAGAATCACACAGCATACCGCACAGCCCGTGAAAGAAGAGTTTTCGGAGAAAAATGGCGGGCTGGTTAATGGTGGAGCGGATTATGGACTGCCGTCACCGCGTGATGCCGAAACGCATCTCGATGTCTTCCTGCGAAATGAGCCGACCGGCGTCACCATCGGCGAGTCCGCGCTCGATCGAGGCACGCACCTCGATCTGGTAGACGAGATCGTCCCAACTCACGTCATCAGGCAATTGATCGATCAACTGGCGGGCAGCGTCTTTGGCTTTGATGGATGACATGGGGGATACCTGGTCGGGTATGTCGTTGCTTAAATATATCATGCTCCTTCCTCATTTGCCTCACTGGCCAACCCGGTCAGCAGGACGTGTTGTGCGCGGGTCTAGTCGCCAGCGGACGCATCGGGTATGCGTATATATCGAGTATCTGGCTGAAATCCGTTTCAACGCTGTCGTGACGATCAATCTAAGAAACCATTGTGTTGGAGTCAACCGCACATCAGCGGTAAGTGGGTAATGTAGGGGTGGGTGTCCTGGAGTTGTTGCCGCATCGTTTCCTGTTGCGACCGTGCCCCGCGCGTCTCAACGCGGGGTTATGTGTGTTTAAACCATGAAATTCTTTCTTAGCCTGTTAGCTTCGCCGTCGTTTGCTTCAGCTGTAGCGCAGGGTCAGGCCCTTCACTGCAACATGCGTTACTGCAAGACCTGACCTTCAACGATGCTCCCTGGTCACGCCGCCTTGTCCCGCCCGATGGTGAGCTTGAGCCCAAGCGCGCGCAGCAGTTCCATGATTGTGTCGATCTTGGGATTACCGCGACGGGAAAGCGTGCGGTAAAGACTCTCGCGGCTCACCCCGGCGGACTTTGCCAGCGCCGCCATGCCACCCCTGGCCTGCGCAACATTGCGCAAGGCCTCGAGCAATACGGCAGGTTCACCATCTTCCAGGGCCGCATTGAGGTAGGCGATAACCTCTTTCTGAGTCTTCAGGTAGTCTGACGTTTTGAATGCCGCGGTCTTCATCGTTGTCTCCGGTAATCCGACCAGTACACCTTGGCCACCGATATCGCGGACCTGTGTGGATTTGTCGCCGCCACTGAGCAAGATCACGCGGGTTCTGCCCTCGCGGGCGAAATATACGCGGTAGCCCTTGCCCTCAAATATTCGCAGCTCAAATACACCTTCGCCAACTGGTTTCCAGTCACCTGGCAGGCCAAGTTTCAGGCGATCCACTTGAATGAGTATCCGTGCCCTGGCACGCCCGTCCCTTAACTTCGCGATCCACCGATCATAGGGGATTACGCCGCTCGCCCAACGGTACTTGCGTATTTCGATATCCAATTGAGTGTAGCTCGTGGGCTACATTCGTCCCTTAACTTCGCGATCCACCGATCATAGGGGATTACGCCGCTCGCACAACGGTACTTGCGTATTTCGATATCCAATTGAGTGTAGCTCGTGGGCTACATTGAAGCAAGCCCTGTTGTTTTCCGGGAGTTTAGCTCGTTGTTCGTCAGCTAAAACGCGCCGAGTATTTCGCGCCTGCGATTCCGGCTCCACCCACAATTCGGTGCGCACACTTCTGCAATGGTCTGCAGCAGATTAACGGCTAAGGGCGGGGTGGGTGATGGGTCCTGGTCGTTTTGGTTCGGAGGGTTACGAAGGCCCGGCCCCACCGGCCGGTTTCGGACGCTCATTGACCGGTCAGCCCTATCGGACCGGCGTACGGGTCGGAGTGATTTATTAAAAATCACTCCGACCACCCTTAGTACACCCTATAGTCCGCGGTGACAGGTGTCGGATCACAGGAGTTGCCATACATCGGCACTTTCCGTGATCCGACCCAGCCTAACGGTGCCGACTCCCTAGACGGCCGGCCTCACGGCCAAACAACGTCGCCCGGGACGACCTCCCCATCGCTGATATCGCCCTGCGGCAGCGTGCCGGCGCGTGCCTGAATGACGACAAACACCAGCGCATCGTTACTGGTGTTGCGCCAGGCCCGCTTGCCCGCGGGTGCCACGCGCACGGCGCTGCCCTCGGAGACGGCAAACGTCTGGTCATCCACCTGCATCTCCCCGCGGCCGGAGAGGAACAGATACAGTTCTTCATTGGCGTTGTGCTTGTGATAGAAGGGAATGGCGCCGTGCCCCGGTACGCTATTGAAGCTGATTTCCATACCACTGAGTGCCAAGGCGTCTTTCACAAATTTCTTGCCGGGGATGGGCGCTGGAAACGCCGCATGTGTGAAGGAGTGCCGGCCCCAGTTGTTGAGCGTACCCAGATTTTCCACCGCATAGTGTTTGCCATTGTTTTTCATTGTCCAGCCCTTCTTGGTTGTTGTGTGAACCCGCAAATTACAGTAAAGTAATATATGTTCAACAACATATTTTGTGAGTTTGCCTTTGTCTTACTCCAAGGAACACAAGATCCAAAGCCGGGAGCGCATTCTGACGAGCGCACTGCGCCTGTTTTCCGCGGGCGGGTATGAGCAGGTGACCATCGATCAGGTCATGGCCGATGCCGGGCTGACGCGTGGCGCGTTTTACGCCCATTTTTCCTCCAAAGAGGACCTATACGCAAAGGCGATACACCATGGAATACACAACAGTGCGCTGGTCGGCATCCTGCCCGACGGTGAGGGTCTGCGCAGCTTGCGCCAAATCATCAACACCTACCTGAGTCGCGCACACGTGGATGGGGTAGCGCCCCCCTGCCCGTTGGCATTTTTTGCCACGGACGTCGGCGTGCGCGAGCGTCGCGTGCGCGACACCTATACCGCAGCCCTGCAGTCGCTCACCGGCGTGCTGGGATCACACGCACCAGCGCGCATGCACGATGAGCAGTTGCTGGCCATGACGGTGCTGATGGTGGGCGGCGTGGCCGTGAGTTCCGCGCTGACCGACGGACCTCTCAAAGACCGCATCCTGGCCAGTTGTCGTCGCACGATTATGGAAATGGTGGAGGCGCAACCGCCAAAGGCCAGGCGCAAGCCAACGAGTCGTAAAGCAAAATAATGTCATTCGTAGTGTCTTTTGCGGCCGCGTTAATCCCCATCACCCGGAAGCCAGCCCATACCTCCCCGAGACAGACACCGTTATTCCTCCTCCGCATCCTCCCACCGCCAAGGCACCATCCCTTCTTTCTACCCATGAACCCGGCCGCAGGC
>JANNJF010000528.1:0-1788 GCA_031405715.1 Gammaproteobacteria bacterium
TCTCCCTTGGGGAGAGGGACAGGGTGAGGGAAAGTCTATAAACATCCCCCACACCCAAACCCACTCCCCCGAAATGCGCGGGGGTGAGGGTATTTGTTAGGTGGCTCCTGTAGTCCGGAACCCATTCATATGCGTCTAGCAGTGAAGGCATAACAAGGTAACCCATGAAATTCGTCGATGAGGCCACAATAAAAGTGGAGGCGGGCAACGGTGGCGATGGCTCCGCCAGCTTCCGGCGTGAGAAATTCATTCCCCGCGGCGGCCCGGACGGCGGCGACGGCGGGCGGGGTGGCAGTGTCTATCTGGTCGCCAACAGCGGTCTCAACACCCTGGCGGATTTCCGCTTCTCCACCCAGTTCCGCGCGCAGCATGGCGAGCGCGGCCATGGCCGCCAGATGTATGGCAAGGGCGGCGAGGATCTATACATCCAAGTTCCTTTGGGCACCCTGGTGCGGGACGCGGATACCGGCGAAGTCATCGGTGACCTGACCCGACCGGAGGAGACCCTGCTGGTGGCCAAGGGCGGCCGTAGCGGCCTGGGTAATATCCATTTCAAATCCAGCACCAACCGCTCGCCCCAGCAGATCGTGCCCGGCGGCCCGGGGGAGCACCGTGCGTTGCAGTTGGAACTGCAGGTCCTGGCAGACGTGGGCCTGCTGGGTCTGCCCAATGCCGGTAAATCCACCCTGCTGAGCGCGGTGTCCGAGGCGCGCCCCAAGATTGCGGATTATCCCTTTACCACTCTGCATCCGCAGCTCGGCGTGGTGCGGGTGGAGAATCAGCGCAGTTTTGTCATGGCGGACATCCCTGGTTTGATCGAGGGTGCGTCGGAAGGCGTCGGCCTCGGCATACGGTTTTTGAAGCACCTGGCGCGCACCCGCATCCTGTTGCACCTGGTGGACATTGCACCCATGGACCCGGACGCCGATCCCGTGGCGGGGGTCAAAACCATTGCTAAGGAGCTGAAGAAATTCAGCCCGGAGTTGGCCAAGCGTGAACGTTGGCTGGTGATCAACAAAATGGATCTGTTGCCGGAAGACGAACGCGCGGCGCGCGGCCAGGCCCTGGTCAAGGCGCTTAAATGGAAGGGTCCGGTGTTTCACGTGTCCGCCGCCGCCGGCTTCGGTTGCCGCGAACTCATGGGCCGCTTGATGGTGCGCCTCGAGACCTTGCGCCAGGAAGAGGCCGCCGCCGCGGCCGAGGCGCAAGATGGGATGCGCCGTGTGGACGAGGGAGATGCGAGCGATGCATGAGTCGCGCGAACGCCTGACCCGGGTGAAGCGCTGCGTCATCAAGATCGGCAGCGCCCTGCTGACCAATAATGGCCAGGGACTGGATCTGCCCGCCATCGGCGCCTGGGTGGCACAGATCGCGACGCTGCGCGCACGCGGTATGGAGATCGTGCTGGTGTCGTCCGGCGCGGTGGCCGCCGGCATGCAGCGCCTGGGCTTCAAGACCCGGCCCCATGCCTTGCATGAATTGCAGGCCATGGCCGCCGTGGGTCAGATGGGCCTGGTGCAGGTGTACGAGTCGGCGTTTCAGCAGCATGGCCTGCATACCGCCCAGGTGTTGCTGACCCACGACGACCTGGCCAATCGTGAACGTTACCTCAATGCCCGCAGCACCCTGCGGACCTTGCTGGGTCTCGGCGTTATTCCGGTGATCAACGAAAACGATACCGTGGCCACGGAGGAAATCCGTTTCGGCGACAACTACACTTTAGGAGCCATGGTGGCCAATCTGCTGGAAGCGGAGCTGTTGGTGATCCTGACGGACCAGGCCGGGCTC
>JANNJF010000529.1:0-7384 GCA_031405715.1 Gammaproteobacteria bacterium
GGGAGGGTGCAGGGTGCTGCCGCGCCGGGAGCCAGCTCCTTTTAATCTGGCGGCGGCGCGCCGCCGCACTCCGCTATATGATACTGATACATTTTTCTTCGCGCCCTACTCTGTTAATCTAGCGCCATGATCCAACTGAACAACGTCTCCAAGCGCTATCCCGGCGGCTTCGATGTACTGAAAAACATCAGCTTCACCCTGCAAGACGGCGAAATGGCCTTCCTCACCGGGCATTCCGGCGCCGGCAAGAGCACGCTGCTCAAGCTCATCACCCTCATCGAGCACGCCTCCCGCGGACAGATCCTGATCAACAACAAGAATCTCGGGCGCATGCCGCGCCGGCGTATCCCGTATTTCCGCCGCGAGATCGGCATGGTGTTTCAGGACAATAAATTACTCTACGACCGCACCGTGTTCGACAACGTCGCGCTGCCCCTCATCGTGTCGGGTGCGCCGCAGGCGGAGATCGGGCGACGCGTGCGCGCCGCTCTCGACAAGGTGGGTTTGCTCAACAAGGAAAAGGCCTACCCCATCACCCTGTCCGGCGGCGAGCAGCAGCGCGTGGGCATCGCGCGTGCCGTGGTGAACAAGCCACCGCTGCTGCTGGCGGACGAACCCACGGGCAACCTGGACGCGGAACGCGCCGACGGCATCATCGATCTGTTTCATGAATTTAATCAGCACGGCGTGAGCGTGCTGATTGCCACCCACGACCTGCGGCAAATCAAACGTCTGGGCAAACGCGTGCTGGGACTGAAAGATGGCGAACTAGTATTGGATAGCGGGGCAACCACAGCATGAAAAATTACTTGCTGCGCCACGTCCAGGTGTTTTTCTTCAGTCTCGGACAACTGGCGAAAACCCCCATCGCCACCCTCATGACCCTCGCTGTGATCGGCATCACCCTGGCCCTGCCCGCCGGTCTGTATGTCCTGTTCGACAATCTGCAGCGCGCCAGCCATGGCTGGGACAGCGGTGCGCAAATCTCCCTGTTCCTCAAACTGGACACGACAGAACGCAACGCCACGGCGCTGCAGGATAAGATCCGCGCCCTGCCGGGTGTGGCGGCGGTGCAATACATCTCGCGCGAGCAGGCGCTGATCGAATTCAAGCGCCTGTCGGGCTTTGGCGAGGCGCTGGATGTCCTGGACAACAACCCCCTGCCACCGGTGATCGTGGTCACCCCCGCACCCAGCATGAATACCCCGGGCCTGATCCAGACCCTGGTGCAGACCCTCGCCCGCCAGCCCGGTGTGGATCTGGCCCAGCTCGATCTCGAGTGGATCAAGCGCCTGCACGCCATGCTCACCCTGGCCCAGCGGGGGGTACTGATCCTGGCGGGTCTGCTGGCCCTGGCGGTGCTGCTGATCATCGGCAATACCATCCGCCTGGCCATCCTCAACCGGCGCACGGAGATCGAGGTCATCAAGCTCATCGGCGGCACCGATGCCTTTATCCGCCGTCCTTTTCTTTATTCCGGCCTGCTCCAGGGCCTGTTTGGCGCCCTGGCCGCCTGGCTGCTCGTGGGCGGCAGCCTGCTACTGCTGTCCGGTCCGGCTTCGGCCCTGGCGGAGCTGTATGGCAGCCACTTCGAGCTGGGGGGTCTGGGCTTGGAAAACGGCCTGTGGCTGCTGCTGGGCGGTACGGCCCTGGGCTGGCTCGGGTCGCGCCTGGCGGTCAGCCGCCATCTGCACGCCATAGAGCCGACGTAATCCAACGGTATAAAAAGTCTGCATTGTGTCACCGCGGGAGTTGAACAAGCGGGCGGACTTCACAGTGGCCTGGCGAAAAGGGTGTAGCGGCGGAATACGGTGGAGGCGTAACGCGCGCTGATACTGCGTGACGGGTTGGACTCGTGCATCAGGGCATGGATCATGCGCCGGTAGCCCAGCTGGTGCACGGCGCGCCGGTTCACCACCCCAAGATGGGTGCCCAGCCCGGCGTAACGCCGGTCCGGCAAAACGCCGAAGGTTTTCATGATCACCGTCTCGACGGGTTTTCCAAGGCGCGCCGGCAGCACATCCGGTAGCGTGAAGATGAAACCGACGGGGCGATCCTCGTGCCGCGCGATCATCACCAGTTCCGGTCGAACGTAGGGACGCAGTTGCAGATACTGCGCCACGAATTCCGCCTCGGGTATCGGCTGGTAGAGAAATCCACCGTGGAAACTGGCGGCGGCGACGCGGTAGATGGCCTTGAGTTCTTCCTCGAGATGCGCCGGCTGCAACGCGCGCACGCTGACGCCTAAATCAGCCATGCGGCGGGCTGCCCGGCGTGCCTGGGCGTCGTCTTCCTGGTCGAGCCGATCATCCAACGCGGAAGAATAGCGGGCCAGGGGCTGGAATCCGTATTCCACGAACTGCCGCGGCCACTCCGGTGGATTGGCCGGTTCCAGAAAGAACGGTGGCTCGTCGCTGCCCGTGGTGACAAAGCGATAACTGCGCCACGTATTGCCGTCCATCGGGCCGACCGCCAGCGTGCATCCTCTTACCGCCAGTTGTTGGCAAGCGTTGGCCAGGAGCTGCTGCCCGGCCTGCGCGCCGTCCGCCGCGTAGTGACCGATGAGACCGAGCCGCTGGCCCGCGTGGTGCAACGAAGGCTGCCACCAAAGGGAGCAGCGCCCCGCAACCCGTTCCTGTTCATCGAGCAGCACCCAGTGCGCGTCGGGTGCGTGCCGCATGAGTTCACCGGGGTCGAACGCCGGCAGACTCGCGCGGGCGGGCATGCCGTCGAGTGCGGCCGGTTCGCGGATTTCGAGCAGTCGCGGCATCGAGGTCAGTGCGTGTCGGGTCCAACAGGTTGCTGGAAAAGCCCATCCATGGGCTTTTCCAGCCCGCAAAACGAAAAGTGCGATTTTCGCTTTGCTTCATTTTTCAAACACAGACAGCGTGTTTGAAAAATGGCGGCACATCCTTGTGCCGCACGCAGGCTGTTTTTCAACAGCCTGCTAAACAATTTCTTCCACAATGAAGGCGCAGTAGAAGAACGCCTTGTCTTTTGCGTGCAGCGACCGGCCGAGATCGTCGAGCGAGCGCAGACGGTCCGCCATGGCGTCCGGCCGGTGCCGGTCGGCCAGCGTGTTCCAATAAGCCAGGCGCGCTCCGCTGCGGCCGGATCGGATCAGCTGCTCGAGCAGCCGATGATAATTGTCCTGCGAGATGTATTCGAAGATGTCGCTCAGGTTGAAGGCATCGAAGGTTTGTGCATCCACCGAGTCGAGTAACCGCTCCAGGGGCTGACAATGCCATTCGAGCCGGTCGAGGTTGGCGCGGATGACGTCGAAGTTCTCCGGCCGCAGGGCGAACGGCAGCGCCGTCGTGTGGCGGCCGGTGAGTATCCATTGCAGGTACGGATTATCCGCCGGATCAAGCGCGGTCAGCGCATGCCGCGCGCGGGTGAGGATTCTGCCGGACACGCTGCCCTCGACGTAGCGGAAAAAACTCGGGTCGCGGCCCATACGCCCCATGACGTAGCGGGAAAAGAAAACACGAAAAATCAATTGCCAGCGCCAGCCGTCCAATTGGTGCGTGTAAAACGCCTCGCGCTGCTCACGACTGCCGCCGCGCAGCAGTTGCTGGATGCGTTTGCGTGACAGCACCAGCGGCAGCATGCGGCGGCGGAACGTTTCGAAGTAGCGCTCGAACTTTCCCGCCGCGCCGATTCCGCGGGCGATGGCCTGCGGCCGCGCATCCCAGAAAGCCCGCGTAGCCGGTGACAGCGCCGGGCGGCAGCGGTGATACAGCGCTGCACGCCCGTCGCCCGGCACGCAGCCGATGAGTTCCAGGAGCCCGGCGTGATCCAGTTCACGATAGGCTGCCACCCTAAGTTCCAGGCAGGCCAATTGCGCTGGATTCATGTCGACCACGATGACACGCTGCGGTTGCCGCGCCAGCAGCGCGAGGGCATTGTCGCCCGCGGAGGCGATGGACAGACAGACGTCCCCAGGCTGGATGTCCAACGCCTCCAGCAGGATGTCGGCGTCCTCCCAGCACTGGGCGTAACGGATGAGTGAAAAATCCGCGCGTTCCGCCGCTTCGCTGCGCGGCACCGCCTTGGCCTGGGTTGACTCTCCGGAGATGGCAGACACATTCATGGCCGGTATTGATTGCGGCGCTGCGCGCGACGCACACCGATCACCCGATGCCCCAGCCGATCGCCAGTCCCAGCAGGCCGGCGATGCCGCCCATCCAGTACAAGGCTTTTTTGGCGCCGTTGAGCAAGGGGTTGTCGAGGGCGTTCACCGACACATGGTAGCCCGCCAGCAGCCAGCGTCCGTTCTCCTTGACCAGGGTGGACGTCCAGCGGCTCGTTACTTCGATTTCCTTGCCGAGTATTTTGTACAGCGCGACCGTCCGGCCAAAGGACAGCCCGGTATTGGCGCCGTGGAATATGGTCAGTTCGTCCGGCGTCGGCGGCAGCTTGTGGCTTTTGAACGCCGCCTTGCCCATGCGCTGCATGAACGCCGTCAGGCCCTGGTGGCCGCGACACACCTCGTTGTTCTGCCAGGTGATGACCACGTTGGGATGGATGAAGGTGAGCACCTTGTCGAAATCGCCCTGCGTGATCGCGCTGAGCACTTCGTTGCGCAAGGCGCGCAATTCGTTGTGCGCCTCCTCCTCGGAGCCAGTAGACGTACTCATGACCGGCCCTGCTTCAGGCGCTGCGCGCGACGCTTACCGAACAGCCAGCCGATGGCCAGCCCGATCAGGCCGGCGATGCCGCCCATCCAGTACAAGGCATTCTTGGCGGCGTTGAGCAACGGGTTATCCAGGGCATTGGTGGAAACATGGTAACCCGCCAGCAGCCAGCGTCCGTTTTCCTTGACCAGGGTGGCGGTCCAGCGGCTGGTCATTTCGAATTCCTTGCCGAGTATTTTGTATTGCGCAATCGTCTTGCCGAAGGACAGGCCCGTGTTGCCGTAGAAAATGGTCAGCTCGTCCGGCGTCGGCGGCAGCTTGTAGTTCTTGAAGGCCTCCTTGCCCATGCGATTCATGAACTCCGTCAGACCCTTGTGGCCGCGGCAAACCTCGTTGTTTTGCCAGGTGATGACGGCGTTGGGGTGTACGAAGGTGAGCACCTTGTCGAAATCCCCCGTGGTGATCGCGTTGAGGACCTCGCCACGCAAGGCGCGCAATTCGCTGTGCGCTGGATCCTCAGGCGGTATTTCCTGTGCACGCGCGAAGCTGGTGGCCGACAGCAGGATCGCGAATAAGAGCATGGCTGAGATTCTTTTCATATTTTTTTCCCTCTCGTGGAGTGTGTCCATTACATGGTTGACGTTGCGTTGGGTGTAACGACCTGCCTTTCTGACAGCCTAGGTTGTATTACTTGGATGCGACTATTCCCTCGTCCTCCATCGCTCTCCATTAATATAATATCGATTGTCCCACCGGGTGCATACGCTGGCAACCTGGACCACAACCAATCGGTATTCATGGCGAGGGGACGGGTACCCGTTGGTCGTCTTGCTCGGGCGTGCAGCGAAGCTTGGGTCATGACCCGGCCCCCGGGTGCAGACGCATCATCAAACCATGGCGCATGCGCAGCGTGATGTTCGGCCAGGGTTCCACCCGGTGCCCGGGCGCCAATTCCAGCCGGAACGACTGCACGACCATGGCCGTGATCAACTGCGCCTCCAGCAGGGCGAACTCGCTGCCGATGCAAAAGCGCGGACCCGCCCCAAAGGGAATGTACGCGGCCTGGGCGCCGTGGGCGAAACGGCCTGGATCGAAGGTCTCCGGCTTGTCCCAGAAGTCGGGATGCCGATGCAACACGTACGGGGCGATGACCACGGCTGAACCCGCCGGCAGGTGATAACCGCCCAGCGTATCAGCCTCGATCACCCGGCGTTCGATGATCCATATCGGCGGATACAGGCGCAGCGCCTCCTTGATGACCATCTTGGTGTAAGGCAGCCGGGGCAGATCGTCGAGGGTCGGTACGCGCTCGCCCAGCACGGCACGTACTTCATGGCGCAACTCGCTTTCCACCGCCGGGTGCTGCGACACCAGGTAAAAAATCCAGGTCAAGGCGTTGGCCGTGGTTTCGTGTCCGGCCAGTAACAGCGTCAGGGTGTCATTGCGCAGCTGTGCATCGGTCAATGGCGCGCCCGTCCCCTCCTCCCGGGCCTGCAACAGCATAGCCAGCAGATCCGAGCCTGGCCCGTTGGCTTTTTCCGCCCGCCGGTGTTCGTCAATAATACGGAAAACCACGGCGTCGATGTCCCGCACCGCCGTCTGATAGCGCCGGTTGCGCGGCGTGGGCACCCAGTCCGGCAGGTTGATCAGCCGTTCGAGGCGTCCGAAGGTGTGTGCCAGGACGATGGGCATGGCCCGCTCCACGGCTTGGGCGTCCTGACCCACATCGGCGTTGAAAATCGTCTTGCCGACGATACCGTAGGTAAGCCGCATCATCTCGGAGGCCACGTCGAGCGCTTGTCCGCCGGCGGCGTGTGCGCGCCAGCGTTGCAGCATGGCGCTCGTCGCCGTGGTCATGTCCCCGGCAAAGCCGCAGATGCTGCGGCGATGAAAGAAGGGTTGCGCCTGACGCCGCTGGCGTTGCCAGACTTCGCCATTGCTGGTGAGCAGGCTTTCCCCTGTGCCCTTGCGGATGGCCGCCGCGCTGCGCGTGTTTTTGTCGAAGTTGTGGTGGTTCTTAAGCAGCACGTGCTCGACATAGTCGGGGTGGTTGAGCAGATGGATATGCTGGGGTCCGACGCGGAAATGCACCACGTCGCCGAAGTCGCGCGCGGAGTCCGTTAGCAGGCCCAGCACGTCGCGCCGCAATTCCATCAAATTGCCCAGCAGCCAGTGGCCTGGCGGCCCGGGAGCGCGGCGCGGCGCGGCGGTGTTCATGGCTTAGGTCGGATAGCCCCACTGCTCGAAGCTTCTGCCCCACTCGAGCGCGATTTTCTTGCGTAGCGGCGGCGCCAATGCGGGAAATTCATTCTTGCGGTAGCCGGCCAGCGACTCCACGTAGGCCTGCAGTTTGGGTTTGAAATCCGCAAATCCGGGTAAGGCGAGCCGATCGTACAGACGGCCGATCTCCTGCATCGGAGCGCGCTCCAGGTCCTCGAAACACACCGCGTGAAACTGCCCCTGCGGGATAAGCTGCCGTTCCTCGAAGTAGGCATCGTACAGCGCGGTGTAGCGCCGCAGTATGCCGTCATCGATTCCCGCCAGATCGGGCCGTTGCAGGTAGGTGTACCACAAGGCCGTGTCGAAATAATGCTGAAAGGACTGAAACACCGTGTAGGGATTCCTGTGGATATGCACGAAGCGGGCGTCGGGGCTGAAATCCGGCGACGGTAGCCGGCCGGTGGTGTTCTCGCGGATCTCGCCGGTGAGTTTGTCGATCCCCTGAGGGGTGCGGGCCCCGCACATGA
>JANNJF010000530.1:0-1455 GCA_031405715.1 Gammaproteobacteria bacterium
GCGCGATGCGGGCGATGGTGTCCCACACCGTCCGGTCTTCCGGGCGGCGGTTGCGGCGGGTACGGAGTTGGGTCGGAAGGCCAAATCCGCCATGGACGCGGGCCAACTGGTGTCGGATGACGTGGTCCTGGGTATGATCCAGGAGCGCCTGTCCAAGCCCGACTCCAAAGCGGGTTTCATTCTCGATGGGTTTCCCCGCAATATCCCCCAGGCCCAGGCCCTGGATGCCATGTTGGCGCGGGTCGGTCAGCCGTTACAGTTGGCCTTGCTGGTGGACGTGGATACCGAAATACTCATGAAGCGCATCACCGGCCGCCGTACCTGCGGCGCCTGCGGTGCTATCTATAATATCTACTACTCGGTCCCCAAGGTCGCCGGCAAGTGCGACAAGTGCAACGGCATGCTGCAGCACCGCTCGGACGACAACGAGGCCACCGTGCGCAACCGCCTCAAGGTGTACGAAGAGCAGACCGCGCCACTGGTCTCCTACTTCAAGGCCCAGGGCAAGCTGCGTACCGCCAAGGGCGTGGGCGGTGTCAACGACATCTTCAAGACCGTCTCCGACATCATCGACGCGCAGATGCGTCCCCTGGCCGGTGTCACCCTGCCGCCGGTGGTAAGCAAGGCAGCGCCTGCGGCCAAGCCCAAGGCCGCTGCACCGGCCAAACCGGCCGCCGCCAAACCGGCCGCTAAAAAGCCCGTTGCCAAAGCGGCTGCCAAGAAGCCCGCCGCTAAGAAGAAACCAGCGGTGAAGAAGAAGCCCGTGGCCAAGAAGAAAACGGCCAAGAAGGCGGCGCCGAAGAAAAAGGCGGTAGCCAAGAAGGCGGCACCAAAGAAAAAGGCGGTAAAAAAATCCGCGCCAAAGAAGGCGGCAGCAAAGAAAGCCAAGAAAAAGAAGTAACTGAAAGGCTGTAACTTTCATCAGGCCCGGTATATCCGGGCCTTTTTGTCTCACAACGGAGCGTACTGTGAGTCACAACCACCGCAGTAAAGGATACCCCCGTACCCGGCCGCGCCGTATGCGGCGCGATGATTTCAGTCGCCGCCTGATGCGCGAAAGCCGGCTGTCGGTGGACGATCTCATCCAGCCGGTATTTGTCATCGAGGGCAAAAACAAGACCGAGGCGGTCGCTTCTATGCCTGGCGTTAACCGCCTGTCCCTGGACGTGCTGCTTACGCAGGCCTCGGCCTGGGCCGGACTCGGCATTCCGGCGATTGCGCTGTTTCCGGTGGTGGGCGCTACGCACAAGTCCGACGGTGCCGAGGAGGCGTGGAACCCCGACGGCCTGGCACAGCGCGCGGTACGCGAACTGAAAAAGCACCTGCCGCAACTGGGCGTGATCACCGACGTGGCCCTGGACCCCTTTACCTCCCATGGCCAGGACGGATTGATCGACGGCAGCGGTTACGTGTTGAACCAGTGTGCGATACTACGCCCGCCGGGGTCACAAGTCC
>JANNJF010000531.1:0-2144 GCA_031405715.1 Gammaproteobacteria bacterium
GGTTCCGCTACGGGAATTTCCCATAGCATGTGGCCATCCTTCAGCTGGAAGGCACTGAGTTTGCCACTGGCAAAACCCGTCAGTACGATCCCGCCGATCGCCAGCGGGGCGCTGGTACCGCGCAGACTTAAGGCTGGCTCACTGCGCTCCTGCTGCCACAATTGCTTACCATCGGCCGCCGCGAGAGCAACCACCTTACCATCCACCGTCTGCACGACCACCACGCCGAGATCAACTGCAGGGCGCGCCAGGATCTCGCTCGACAGGCTGACCTTCCATTGCTGCTTACCGCTGTCTTTGGCCAGTGCAAGGAGCTCACCTTTACTGGTGCCCACCAGCACCAGACCATCGCCCACGCCTACGCCAGCGGAAATATCAAGCTTGAGTTTGGTGTCCCACAGTATGCGCCCCGATTCTTTTTCCAGGGCATACACGTGACCCTTGCGGTCGGTGGCATAAATCGCCGCATCCGCCACTCTAGCATCGAGTTTCAGAAAACGTTTTCCGGCGCCGGCACCCAGATCCCGCGACCATATGGTATTGACACTGGCAGGCTGCGCAATGTCGACCAGCACGGCCGGCGGCGCGATATTGCTGTCGTCGCCTTTTATCCAGCTGCAGGCGCTGAGCGTCGCGGCCAACGTCAGGGTCAGCAGCGGGAACCAGAACCCGGTGCGTCGGATTGTTGCATGCAACGTATTAAGCTCCGCGCCACGCGCCCCTACTCGCTTCTTGCGCTGCGCGCAAACCGCTCGCCTGGTTGCTGCGCGGATCATTTTATAGGCTCCGGTTCCAGGGCGGTATTATCCGTGCCGAGGTCGTCGAGCTTCATTTTCAATACGCGCTCGTAGCTTGAACCTTTTGTCAGGTCTTTCAGGGCTTGGACATAGGCGCTGCGTGCCTCGGCTTTTTTACCCTGGGCGAGAAAAATATCGCCGCGCAACTCCTGATATTCAGAGGCAAAGCCGCCCGTGTCGCTGATATTGGCCAGCACCAGTGCCTGATCGAGGGCCTGCAGCTCGATGAGTATCCGCGCCAGGCGCAGACGCGCCGCCTGCCGGGTGGCCGTTTCCGTTGCGTGGTCCACGGCCCACTGCAGATGTTTGCGTGCGCCCTCGACATCATTGGCGTCGTAGCTGAGCCTCGCCAGTATCAACGCCGCCTTGCCGGCGTAGGCCGTGGCGGAATAATCGCTGATGAGCTTGGTTCCGACATCGCCCACAACCGTCGCATTGTTTTGTGCGGCGCTGGAGATCAGCGTGTCGTACAGCATCGAGGCCTGGGTGGCGCCCTCAGCCTTGTGCTGTTTCCAATAAGTGATACCGCCCAGCAACACCACGCCCAGGACGATACCGGCGATCACTGAGTTGCCGTAACTCTTCCACCAGGACTTCAGTTTTTCGAGTTCTTCGTCTGCATTATATGTGTCCAAAAGCGTGCTCTCCGTGGAGGTTCGTATTAAATGACATCAGTCGATAGAAAGACGCTGCTTGATTAAGGCAATCGTCTCGGTAACGGGTAACTGGGTTTGAGCTTCGTCCGCGCGCAGATTCTTGATACTCACCAGATCGGCCAGGACCTCTGACTCCCCCAGCAGGAGCGCATAGGCCGCACCGCTGCGATCGGCGCGCTTCATCTGGCTCTTGAGCGAACCGCCGCCACAGTTGCATTCGACGCGCAGCCCCTGATCGCGCAGCGATTCCGCCAGCAGCATGCCACGGCTTTCAGCGGCACCCCCCAAGAGGGCGAAATAGACATGCGGCACGATGTTGTGCACAGTGATCTGCTGTTGCACCGCCAGTTCCACCAGGCGCTCCATGCCGAGGGCAAAACCGGCGGCAGCGGTCGCGCGCCCACCCAGTTGCTCCACCAAGCCATCATAACGTCCACCTGCGCACACCGTGCCTTGCGCGCCAAGGGCGTCGGTCACCCACTCAAACACCGTACGCGTGTAGTAGTCGAGGCCGCGCACCAGCCGCGGGTTAACGCTGTAGGTGATGCCAGCATCGGTCAAGGTGGACTTGAGCTGCTCAAAATGCGCGCGCGACGCTGCGTCGAGATGCTCGAGCAGGCTCGGGGCCTGGGAGATCATGCCCTGCATGGCCGTATTCTTACTGTCCAGTATCCGCAGGGGGTTACTACCG
>JANNJF010000532.1:0-4642 GCA_031405715.1 Gammaproteobacteria bacterium
CTGGCGCGTCATCTTCAGCTGGCGCGCGTGGTCCCACAGCTGGAACGGCGCATCCACCGCGGCGATCAATACCAGCGCCAGGCTCAAGTAGAGAAACGACCAACCGAGCAGGCTCGCCACGTGCTGCATGGCCGGGCGCAACGGTTCGCTGCCCAGACCGAGAAACAGATCCGCCTTGTGCCACAACAACAGTACCGTCACCAACCCCAGGATCAGAAACTTGGCCAGCGACTTGAGCAACTCCACCAGGCCGCGCAAGGCAAAGATCTTGCCGAATCCCTTGATCGGATTGAGCTTCTCAAGCTTAAAGCCCATGGCTTGCGGGCTGAACGACCAACCGCCGAGGGCCAGCGGCGCCAGCAGTGCCGCGACCAGCATGAGCGCCAGGAAAGGCGTCAGACTCCGCAGCGTCGACATCACGTTGTCGCCGAAGTAGTGCGGTATCGCATTGGTGTCGAAGATGAGGTTGCGGTCGATCTGCAGCGTATGCCGCAACAACGACTGCAGGCCGTCGACGATGCCGCCGCCGAGGAACAGCAGGCCGCCGGACGCCGCCAGCATCAGTGTCATGGTATTGAGTTCACGCGAACGTGGGATCTGGCCTTTCTCGCGCGCCTCGTCCAGGCGTTTGGGTGTTGCCTGTTCGGTTGGCTCCTGACCTTTATCGTTGTCCGCCATGCCTCAACCCCCGCCGACCAGGTAACGCATCAGACCAAAGACCTGATCGGTCATGGCGCTCAGCTGGCCCGGCAGGGCCGGCAACGTCACCAGCATGATGACCATGCCGAGCAGCAGTGTGATCGGAAAACCCACGGCAAAAATATTCATCTGCGGCGCGGAACGCATCATCACACCGAAGGCCAGATTGACCAGCAGTAGCGCACTGATCGCCGGTAGCGCGACCAGCACCGCGCCGGCGAACATCTGGCCGCCCCAATCGGCCAGGGCGCGTAATCCTTCCAGCGGGATGCCGTGGGTCGATACGGGCAGGATACGGAAACTGTCGGCGAGCATTTGGATCAGCAACAAGTGGCCGTTGAAGGCGAGAAACAACAGGATGGCGCACATACTGTAGAACTGACTGACCACCGGCACCGACACACCGTTTTCCGGATCGATCATCGAGGCAAAACCGAGACCCATGAGCTGGCCGATGATCTGACCGGCGATCTCGACGGCGGAAAAAACCAGACGCAGGGAAAACCCCAGGGCCAGACCGATGAGCAACTGGTTAAAGGTGATGACCAGACCCGCACCGCTCAAGGGATCGACCGCCGGCGCCGGTGGCAGCAGCGGTACGATCACCAGGGTGATGGCCAGCGCCAGGCCCAAACGGATGCGCACCGGCACCGAGCGCGATCCGAGGATCGGCGCCGCACCCACCATGGCGCCGACGCGGAACAGCGGCCACAGGAAGGAGCCGATCCAGGCGGTCAATTCGGCGCTGGTAAAATTCATTCCTCGCCTTCCTCAACCAATGAGACCCGGAATACTTTCGTACAGCTGCCGGGTATAGCCAATGAGCAGCCTGAGCATCCACGACCCGGCCACCATCAAGGCGACCACCAGTATCATGAGCTTGGGGATAAAGCTTAAGGTCACTTCGTTGATCTGGGTGGCGGCCTGGAACATGCTCACCAGCAGGCCGATCGCCAGGGCCGAGAGCAGCAAGGGTGCCGCCAGCATCACCGTCACCTCGAGGGCATGCTGGCCTATGCTGATGACGGATTCCGGGGTCATACGTTTTCCTTTAGCTGTAGAAACTTGATGCCAGCGTGCCCATCACCAGGCCCCAGCCGTCCACCAGCACGAACAGCATGAGCTTGAAGGGGAAGGACACGGTGAGCGGCGACAACATCATCATGCCCATGGCCATGAGCACGCTGGCCACCACCAGGTCGATGATCAGAAATGGGATGAAGATCAGAAAACCGATCTGAAAGGCGGTCTTCAATTCACTCGTGGCGAAGGCCGGCACCAACAGGGAGAACGGCACTTGCTCGGGGGACTCGATGTCCTCCTTGCCGCTGATACGCGCGAACAGTTCGATGTCGGCATCACGCGTCTGATTCAGCATGAAGGTCTTGAGCGGCTCGCTGCCGCGCTTCAATGCCTCCTCCACCTGCAGCTTGTCGCTCAGATACGGCTGCACCGCGTCGGTGTTAATCTTTTCGAATACCGGCGCCATGATAAAGAATGTCAGGAACAAGGCGAGGCCGAGCAGCACCTGGTTGGGCGGCGTCTGCGCCGTGCCCAGGGCTGTGCGCAATATCGCCAGCACGATGATGATGCGGGTAAAGGAGGTCATCATCATCAGCGCCGCGGGCAACAGCGTCAGCGCCGTCATCAGCGCCAGCACCTGCAGGCTCACGCTATAGGTCTGTCCGCCGCCGGCCGCCGGTTTGACGGTGACGGCGGCAAGCCCGTCGGCGGCCAGCGCCGACTGCGACAGCAGCAGCCCTGCTGCCAGCACCGCCATGAGCGCAAACAAGCGCCTCATGACGGCTTGCCCTGCTTCAGTATGCCCGCCAGGCGCGCGGCAAAGGTATCGTTCACCGGTCCCGGCGGCGACACCGGCACCAGCGGCTTGTCCAGCACGTGCAGGGTCGAGACACGCCCCGGCGCCACACCCAGCAGTAACTGCTGGTCGCCCACCTGCACCAACACCACGCGCTCACGCGGACCCATGGACAGGCCGCCGACGATGCGCAACGCGCCACTGGCGTCAGCCTGAAAATTACCGAAGCGCCGCGCCAGCCAGGCGACGCCGACGATCATGCCGATCACCAGCAACAGGCCCAGGAACACCTGGGCCATGCCACCCGCGCCCACCGGATCGGGCGGCGTCACCGCCGGCCGGCCCGCGCCGAGGGCGGCCATGGCGGCAGCGGGGTGCGCCAGGATAAAACACGACAATAGGGCAAGATGGGTATTCGGTTTCATGTTATCGCCGTTGCACAACGCTGATTGATGGCCTTGGGTCCCCGGCTCTCGATCGGTCGATACGCGCCCCGTCGCACCGTGCCCATTCCTACTTGAGCTTCTTTACCCGCTCGGCGGCGCTGATGACGTCGGTCAGGCGTATGCCGAACTTCTCGTTCACCACCACCACTTCGCCGTGGGCGATGAGCGTGCCGTTGACCAGCACGTCGAGCGGCTCGCCCGCCAGCCGATCGAGCTCCACGACGGAACCCTGATTGAGTTGCATCAGGTGACGTATGCTGATGCGCGCACGCCCGATCTCGAGGGATATCGTTACCGGGATATCGAGAATCACATCGAGATTGGCCTCGCCCGATGACGGCGTGCCGTCCGCCTGCAGAGCCTGCTGGTCGACGCGCTCGTAATCTTTATGATCTACCGCATTGCTCATGGTTGTCTCCTGCTGTCGGCTACTTGCCCTGATTCGTTTGTCTGATGGCCGCGGTCACCTTGACCGCATTGCTGCCGCGCGATGCGCCGAACTGCCCGCGGAAGACCGGTATCTCCTCGGCCAACAGGAGCACGCTACTCAGCATGTCCACGGGGATAATATCGCCGGCCTTGAGCGCCACCAGTTCACGCAGGCTGATTTCGGTCTCCAGCAACGTGCCGCTGAGATTGACCGTCGCCTGTTTGACTTCCTCGCGCAACGACATGGTCCAACGCTCGTCCACCTGATCGCGATCGCTCTGCAGCCCCGTGTCCAACAGTTCACGGATCGGCTCGACCATGGAATAGGGCATGGTGATATGTATGTCTCCGCCATCGCCATCCAGCTCGACATGGAAGGTGCTCACCACCACCACCTCACTCGGACTGACGATGTTGGCGAACTGCGGATTGACCTCTGAATTCAGGAACTCAAACGTGAGCGGCATGACCGGTTCCCACGCCTTGTGCAGATCGAGGAACGCCTGCTCCAGCATCATTTGTATGAGGCGCTGTTCCGTGGCGGTGAATTCGCGCCCCTCGATCTTGGCGCGGAAACGCATGTCGCCGCCAAAAAAATTGTTCACCATGGCGAACACCAGCTTGGGATCGAAGATGATCAGGCCGGTGCCGCGCAACGGTTTAATGCGCACCAGATTCAGGCTGGTGGGCACAAACAGGCTATGCACATACTCGGAGAATTTGCGCATCTGCACCTCGGACGTGGAGATCTCCGGCGAGCGGTGCAGTATGTTGAACAACCCGATGCGGAACAGCCGCGCGAACCGGTCATTCACCATCTCCAGCGTCGGCATGCGGCCGCGCACGATACGATCCTGGCTGGCAAAATCGAATCCGCGCGCCACCCCGTCATGCGCGGAAAATTCGTCTTCGGTCTTGACGTCGCCGCTGTCGACGCCGTTGAGCAGCGCGTCGATTTCGTCCTGGGAAAGTACATCAGTAGACATGGCGTGCGCTCACTGCATGACAAAAATGGTGAAATACACGGCTTCCACACCCGGCTCGCCGGTCTGTTCCTTCAGCACCTTCTGGATTTCGGCGAGCGCGTCGGCGCGCAGCTTCTCCTTGCCGTCGCGCGTGCTCACCTCCGCCTGCTTCTGACTGCTCAGCAGCATAATGAGATTGTTGCGGATAACGGGCATGTGTTTCTTCATGGACTCGATGACCGCCGGATCGCGCGCCAACACATCCATGCTGACCTGCAGGTAAT
>JANNJF010000533.1:0-2586 GCA_031405715.1 Gammaproteobacteria bacterium
CGAAAAATCCGATTTCATTGAGCACGATCGCCCAGGGAAACAGGAACGCGATCTCCAGATCGAACAGGATGAACAGAATTGCCACCAGGTAATAGCGCACGTCGAATTTCATGCGCGTATCCTCGAACGCCTCGAAGCCACACTCGTAGGGCGAATTTTTTTCCCTGTCGGGCCGGTGCGGACCCAGCAGGCTGCCGAAAACCATGGGCAGCACACCGATCGCGATGCCGAGGACAATGAAAATCAGAATGGGGAGATAGTTGTCTAGCATCGAACCCCGCCGCTCCTCAGTGGTTATATTTTTTTATGGCGTAAATCTATCCAGCGCCCGAGTCTAGGCTCTGGGTCAACTGAAAGTCAAGCTCCGACTAACGGGGAATTATCTTGTGCTTCATGGGGTTAGATAAGTTTTGGGTAGGATAAAAAACACCTGTTTAACTTATCGTTACCGCATAAGCGAGTAATGGTGCCGAAGGCGGGACTCGAACCCGCACGGGTTTCCCCACTACCACCTCAAGGTAGCGTGTATACCAGTTTCACCACTTCGGCAGGCGACTTAGCCTAAACTCGTTACTTTGGAACTTCAGGTGCACCCACGGGAGGTACCACGGGTACGGCGGGTGCTTGTTCCACCGGCTGCACAGGCACCGGTGCTTGTTCGATAACGCTGTCGACCTGCGTTTTGCTTGAATACAGCGCGGTCAGCGACAGGCTGGTGATAAAAAAGACCGTGGCAAACCCCGCCGTCAGCCGGCTCATAAAGGTGGCCGAACCGCGGCTGCCGAACAGCGACTGCGACGCGCCGCTGCCGAAGGCCGCGCCCATATCGGCGCCTTTGCCTTGCTGCAACAGCACCAGCCCAATCAGGCCGACGGCGGCGATCATGTGCACAACCAGCAATAGTTCTTTCATTTCGTTAACCTCAACACGGTTCCGAGTCAGCCTGCCGCGCGGCAGATTGCCAGGAAATCCTCTGTATTCAGCGATGCGCCGCCAATCAGGCCGCCATCGATATCCGGCTGGCCGAAGAGTTCTTGCGCATTCGCGCCCTTCACACTACCGCCGTACAGCAGGCGTAACCCCTGCGCCACGGTGGCATTTTTCCCCGCCAACTTGGCGCGGATGAATTTGTGCACCGCCTGCGCCTGCTGCGGAGAGGCGGTCTTGCCGGTGCCGATGGCCCAGACCGGCTCATAGGCAACCACGGCATTCGCCAGGGACTCGATGCCCGTCAGCGCCAGCACCGCATCCAGCTGACGTGCCACCACGCTCTCGGTGGCATTGGCCTCACGTTCGTCCAGGGTTTCTCCCACACACAGGATCGGGATCAACCCGGCGGCCTGGGCTGCCTTGAACTTCTGCGCCACCACCTGATCCGTCTCGCCGTACAAGGCGCGACGCTCGGAGTGTCCCACGATCACATAGGTACAGCCGAAGTCCTTCAGCATCGGACCAGACACCTCGCCGGTGAACGCACCGGAGGTGTTCACATCCAGGTCCTGACCGCCCCAGGCGATACGGCTGCCCTTGAGGCGGGTGGCGACCGCCGGAATCAGTATAAATGGGGGACACACCAGCACTTCTGACTGCTTGACCGCCGCCATGCCCTGGCTGATGCCATCCAGCAACGCCGCCGCTTCGGCCTGGCTGCCATTCATTTTCCAGTTTCCTGCGACCATCTTTCGGCGCATGGCGTTCTCCCCGTGATTCAGTGCCCTAAAACGCGCGAATGTTACCGAGGCGCCGCGCGGAAAGCAATTTATATAGAGTCGGCGCGGCGAAAAACACCGACATAACAGGGGCTGCCTAAATTATCAGCAATTCAGCATCGGCTACTGCTGTTCAGGCCGCGAGCTCCGCCGCCCGGCGCACGGTCTCCGCCAGCGCCTGTCCCAGCCGTTCGATGAGTTGCGCGTCGCGCCCTTCCACCATGACACGTACCACCGGCTCGGTGCCGGAGGCGCGCAACACCACACGTCCGTGGGTGGCCAGTTCTTTTTCCACTTCGCCCAGGGCGGTCATCACCTCTTTTGAACTCTTGATATCGAAGCGCTGTTTCATACGCACATTGATCATGGTCTGCGGATACACCTGCATGCCGGATTTTAATTCCGCCAGGGACTTGCCGGTCTGTACCAGCACCGCCAATATTTCCAGGGCCGCGATGATGCCGTCCCCGGTGCTGCTCTTGTCGAGACAGATAATGTGCCCGGAGGTCTCACCGCCCAGCTCCCAGCCTTCCTGATGCAACAGGTTCATCACATACCGGTCGCCCACCTGGCCGCGCTTGAAGGGAATATGACTCTCGGCCAGGGCGTGTTCGAGACCGAGATTGGTCATGAGGGTGCCCACGACACCGCCACGCAGACGTCCGGAGGCATGGCGCGACATGGCGGAGATATACAAGATCTGATCACCATCCACCACTGCACCCTCCGCGTCCACCAGCACGACCCGGTCACCATCCCCATCCAGGGCGATACCGATATCGGCACGCTGCTCCAACACCTTCTTCTGCAACAGGGCCGGATGGGTCGAGCCACACTCTTTATTAATGTTAAAACCGTCGGGTTCGTTGGCGATGGC
>JANNJF010000534.1:0-7137 GCA_031405715.1 Gammaproteobacteria bacterium
GATAAGGGACTGTGCACGCTGACGCCGCGTCGGGAGCGAGCTCCCGGTAAGACAGCGGCGGCGAGCCGCCGCACTCCGGAAGCTACCCGTACACGGGGTTAAAGCCGCGCGGAGCGCGCGGACAGGGGCGGCAAGGCAAGAAGATCGCCGCATCGCACCGCTCTTCACAACGACAGCCACAACTGACATGCGTGATATTCTTTTATTAACCTGCAACCGAAGGACAGGACATGAACCCTATCATTATTATCGGCACCGGCTTGGCGGGTTACACCCTGGCGCGGGAATTCCGCAAGCTCAACCAAGACGCACCGCTGCACCTGCTCACCGCGGACGACGGGCGCTTCTATTCCAAACCCATGCTGTCCAATGCCTTCCACAGCAACAAGACACCGGACGCGCTGGCCATGAACACCGCCGAACACATGGCCGAACAGCTCAACGCGCGCATCGACACGCACGTCACCGTCAGCGCCATCGACACCACTACCCATCGCCTCACGTTCAGCCACCAGACCATCGCTTATAGCAAACTGGTGCTGGCGCTGGGCGCCGATCCGATACGTATACCCGTGGAGGGGGACGCAAGCGACGCGGTGCTGTCGATCAACGATCTTACCGATTACACGCGCTTCCGCGCGGCGGTGACCGACGCCAAGCGCGTCCTCATCATGGGTGCGGGCCTCATCGGTTGTGAATTCGCCAACGATCTGTGCACCGCCGGCTATGCCGTGGAGGTGGTCGATCCCGCGCCCCAACCGCTCGGCCGTTTGTTGCCGCCCACGGCGGCCGCCGCCCTGCGCGATGCCCTCGCCGGGCTGGGCGTCCGCTGGCATTTCGGCACCACCGTGAAATCCGTGAGCCGCGACAATGGCGCCTATCGCGCGGTTCTTTCCGATGGCACCACGATAGAAACCGACGTGGTGCTCTCGGCCATCGGTCTGCGGCCACGCACAACACTCGCCAAGGACGCCGGTATAAATACCCAGCGCGGCATCCTGACGGATAACCACCTTGAGACCGATGCGGCCGATGTCTACGCCCTCGGCGATTGCGCCGAAGTGGCCGGCTTGGTATTGCCGTTTGTCATGCCCATCATGCACGCGGCGCGTGCGTTGGCCAAAACCCTCAACGGTGAATTAACTGCAGTGCAGTATCCGGCCATGCCGGTGGTGGTAAAAACTCCCGCCTTGCCGGTGGTGATCTCGCCACCGGCTATGAATGCCAGCGGCGCGTGGCAGGAAAGCGGGGCAGGCGCGGATGTGCGCGGCGTGTTCCTCGGACCCGGCGATACACTGCTGGGCTTTGCCCTGACGGGCGCTGCCAACGCGGAAAAAAATGCACTGGCCAAGCAGCTACCGCCGGTGCTGGCTTAGCGTCTTTAACAAAACGTACATGCCCCTGAACCGCCAAGACGCCAAGAAAGACGTCTTATCAACCAGCATAAACTTGGCGTCCTTGGCGTCTTGGCGGTTAATTTCTGTTTCTCCGACAAAGCGACCTATGTAATGCCCGACCACCTGGATCTGTGGGGCCTTTTCCTCAGCGCCTTTATCTCCGCCACCCTGTTCCCGGGGGGATCCGAGGCGGTGCTTGCGGCACTCGCCTATCTCAAACAGCACGACCCCTGGTGGCTGCTCGCCATCGCCACCCTGGGCAACACCCTCGGTGGGCTGAGCACCTTTCTGCTCGGCTGGTGGCTGGCACGCCGCGTCCCGCTGATTCAAACAACACCCGTGGCGCCGCCTACGCACAAAGCGGCGGCGATCCGCCGATTGCAGCGATGGGGGCCCCGGCCTTGTTGTTTTCCTGGCTGCCCGTGATCGGCGATCCCTTGTGTTTTGCTGCCGGCTGGTTACGCATCAATGCCTTACAGGCCACACTGTTTATCGCCGTGGGCAAAGCAGCGCGTTATGCGGTGATACTCTTTTTTACTGTCTGACACACTTGGACGGGTGACGCGCGGGTATTTCAGGATATAATAGGATCTATTATTAACCGCCATAGCCAACACAGAACCATTCAGACCGCGCATACCACCGACTGCGCAACCTTATTCCCAACATTAAAATATCGATGCCTTAACTAAGGAGCAATCATGAAGCGATTCAAGGCGATTACCACGCTGTCCCTCATAGTCATATTCGGTTTAAGCGCCTGCGCCACCGATGAGTACGGCAACCGCCGGCCCCTGACGGATGCGGAAAAAGGCGCCATCTATGGCGCGGTCGGTGGCGCCGTGGTCGGTGGCGCCGCCTCGAAGAAAAAGAATCGCTCCCGTGGAGTGCTGCTGGGCGCTGTGGGTGGTGGTGTTGCCGGCGGACTGGTGGGCAATTATATGGACAACCAGAAGAAGGATCTCGAGCTGGCCTTAGCGCCGGAACGCAACGCCGGCGCCATCCAGGTGGAGAAACTGCAGAACAATATCCTGCGCGTAACCATGACCGAGCAGTCGGCCTTCGCCGTGGATTCCGCCGAGGTGAAGGGCACGTTCTATAGCACCATGGACAAGATCTCCACGGTACTCAACCGCTATGGCAAGACCCAGCTCACCATCATCGGCCACACCGACAACACCGGCTCGCAGCAGCACAACCAGCAGCTATCCGAGCGGCGCGCCCAGGCGGTCAACAACTACTTCCTGCAGAAGAACGTGAATCCCCAGCGGCTGGATGCCTATGGCCGCGGCTTGTCCGAGCCACGCGCGTCCAATGCCACGGCCGAAGGCCGTGCCATGAATCGGCGCGTGGAGATCTTTATCGAACCGGTGGTGGCCGAGCAGAAAGGCTAAACACCCCCTGCCTGTATGTCAGCGGAGACCACCGCTGACATACAGCATTTGTCTTTAATTCCAAACTCCAATTCAAGATTCACGGCAGAACGTCCTGGCGAGTCCCCACCCCCGGGGTGACATCCCCACCGCGTCCGTCTATGCTCAAGCATGAACCGTCAAGAAAATATACAAGATGCTGCGTTTACTGACCCACTCCCTGCTCTGCCTGCTGTGTTACGCCCCCCTGGCCTTCGGCCAGGATGCGGAACCGGTCGTTGATCCGGAACTGAAGACACTGCTCAAGCAGGCGGCAAATGAAACCGACAGCTTCGTCGATCAATTCGATGCCCAGGTATGGCTGACGGACATGTCACGCCGGCTGGAAAAACGCCTGCCCGATCACACCTACCGCATCAATCTGCTGAAAGAAGTACACACCGAGGCGACCCGCGCGAAACTCGACCCGGAGCTGGTACTGTCGGTGATTCAGGTGGAGAGCAACTTCGATCCCTACGCCATCTCGCATGCCGGGGCGCGCGGCCTGATGCAGGTGATGCCCTTCTGGCTGAAGGAAATCGGACGCCCCGGGGACAGCCTGTTCCGCGAGACGACCAATCTACGTTACGGCTGCACCATTCTTAAATTCTATCTGGACAAGGAGAAAGGCGACCGCGTCCTTGCCCTGGCGCGCTATAACGGCAGCCGCGGCAGCCGCAAATACCCGGCCTTGGTCTATAAGGCCCTCAACACCACCTGGTATCGGCAATAAGCCTGACGCTGGACCTGCCGCCGAAATACGGCGCATCTTAAATCCTGTGCCACGGGATACCGGCGGATCGCAGGCACCTTCCCAAGCATTCAGCGACGGATGCTGAAATCAGCGCAGCCCGGGTCATCACACGCGTCCGCCTGCACCTCTGTCACCCTGGCCTCCGCCGGACCGCGCTGCAACCACGCGGCGAACTGTGTCAGACCTTCGGCATCACCACAGGCAACCGCTTCCACCCGGCCATCCGCCCGGTTGCGCACCCAGCCCGTAAGACCGAGACGCTGCGCCTGCTCGCAGGCCGAGGCGCGGTAAAAAACACCCTGCACCCGGCCCGCCACGATGTAATGCTGACAACGGCGCGGCGTCATATCCTCAGGGAATGTCGATGGTGACGCGCAGCCCGGCGCGCAAATTTTTTGGCGTGGTAAACACCACCGCTACTTCATATTGCGGCTTCGCCTCTTCGCTACGCGTCACCGGTTCGAAACCGACCTGTTTCACCTTGGCGGGAAATTTCTCCCCCGCCACGGTGACACTCGCGGCCTGTCCCGCAGCGATAGCGGCGATGCTCTCCGCCGGCAGACGTGCGCGTGCGATATACTCGTCCGCGGCGGCGAATACCAGTAGGGTCTGGGGCTTGAGCTCCACCGCCACGGTCTGCCCCGGCTGCGCCTGACGCTGTATCACCATGCCGTCATACGGCGCACGGATGGCGCTGACGCGCAAGCGCCAGCGCGCCTCGTCCAGGGCCGCACTCGCGGACAGCTGGCTGGCCTGCGCGCGCGTGTGTTTGTTTTGGGCGTTTTCAAAATCCACCGTGGACAATACCGTGCGCGCATACAGCTCCTGCGCCTGTTTCAAATCGCGCTCGGTTTCGCGGTACTCCGATTTGCGCAGCGTCAGGAGCGCCTGCGCCTGAGTCACCGCGGCCCTGAAGGGGGCATCATCCAGGGTCAACAGGACCTGATTGCGCTTTACCCGGTCGCCGGCCTCCACCTGTACCTCGGCGATGACACCGGGGACCGGGACGCTCAACTCCACGCGTCGCGACCATTCCAGCACCGCATCCGCACTCACCGCCCAGCCGGCGGGGGCGGTGAGTGCGAGACCCAGATAACTTGCAAGCATCAGCCAACGCCTCATTGCGATTTCTCCTGCGACTTCGTTTCCATAAGATGGCGGGTGGGCTGCTGGCCGGGGAGCAGCTGGCCCGTGAGCGCATCGATCTTCGCCCAGGTCAGCGCCAGGTTGTATTCCGCCTGCGCCGCCTCCCATTGCGCCGTGGTCATCTGTGTCATCGCATCCCCCAGGTCGGTACGCACCTCCAACTCATACAGCGCGCGACTGCGGTCCAGGTACAGGTCACGATAGCCGATCTTTACCTGGGCCGCGGCGCGCTCGACTTTGCGCGTTTCCGCCTCCAGCACCAGGTCCAGCACGGTCTGGCGCAAATCGAGTTTGGCCCGCGCCAGGCGCGCCTCCTGCTCGTGCAGTCGCGCCAGTGCTGCGGCAATGGCCGCACTGTCTTCGCCGCCCTGGTAGAGGGGGATACGCAGATTCAGCGTGGCGCGCAGCTCATCGCGCGAGTTGAATTCCCGCTCATACCAGGCAGCCTCGCCCTCAGCCGTCAGCACCGGGCGGCGGCGGGCGCGCTCGGCGCTGAGCTCCAGACGGGTCGCCTCGGCCTCGCGCTGTAAAGCCAACAAGGCTGGATTCCTGGCCTGGGCCTCGGCGTATAAAAGCTGCACCTCGGGGATCGCGCGCTCGATGCCACTCAGGGTCGGGCGCACCAGCTCGCGCGGCAACTCCTCCGGTCGATTCAGTGCCAGGGCCAATTGCAATCGGCTACTGACCTGGCGTTTCTGGCTGAGCGTACGCGTTACCAGCGTCTGCTGATAACGCGTCTCCAGTTCCAACAAGTCCACATCGGAAACCTGACCGAGCTCGTGCCGGTCGCGCCCGCGATCAAAGGCGACATAGGCGGAGGCCATGGTCTCATTGTCCGCGGCATAACGCAGGTCCGCCAGGAGCACGTCGAAAAACCGCGACATGAGTTCGATACGGCGTCGCTGGCGTGCGTCGAAAAAAACCAGTTGGCGTCCCTCGACCGTGGCCTGCGCACTGTCCTCCTGGGCCCGGCTGCGGCCAAAATCGTACAGCCGCTTGCTCACCGTCAGGCGCGCGCGGCTGTCACCGACCATACCCGACTCCGGACCGCTGGACGGACGCACCGATTGCGGCGTCAGATCCAGGTAGGAACGCACACCGCTGCCAGAGCGTGCCTGTTCGACATCCGCCTGCGCGCCCTCGACGCGCGCCTGCGCCAGTTCCAGATCGGGGTGCGGCAGATCCGTCATGGCCAGGACCTCTTCGAGGGTGAGCGGGTCGGACAGGGCATGGGCGGTCAGGGGCCAGTAGAGCACCCAACCCAGGGCGAACCATCCGAGGCGCCGCGCCGCTGACCGGTAAATTAGCGCAGGTGAGTACGCGGCGGGCTTCATGGGATAGGACAACAAGACAGCAGCCACCACCGGCGGCGGGCCGCACAACCAGCGTTACGCGCGTCGTGCTCACCGAGCGGTGTCCGGGTGATCCCGTGCATAGACATGCCTTGGACCGTACCTGTTATTTTTTGGCCGCTGCCAGGCGTTCGCGTTTATACGCGGTGAAGTTGCCTTTCTTGTAGGCCCCGTTGGCCACGAATTCCCCCAGCCAGAGAAATTCGTCCGTATCCTTGGTGGCCCCGGTATATTTCGTCATCAGGTCGCCCTGCAGATCGAAAAACGCGAACACCGGGGTCGCCCGTACGCGGTTGTGGCCGAAGGCAAAATCCTTCTGCGTCATCTCCTTGCCGGCAAAATCCACCAGCGGCACATCGCCGTTGGTATCGACCTGTATGATGCGAAAGTATTTGCGATAGTAATCCTGCACTGCCACCTGGTTCAGTACCGTAGACATCATCTTTTCGCACCAGGGACAATCCGCGGTTTCGAACATCACCAGGACGCCGATCTTCTGTTCCTCGCGCGCCGACTTCGCTTCCTCCTGCAGATTACCGAAATTCTGGTCGAAGAAAAATTTGTTGGGGTCGCGTGTCTCCGCCGCCTGAGCCGCCGCGGCCACCAGCAACAATCCCAGGAACATCCATCCTGACCATTTCGTTAAACGCATATCCTTGCATCTCCTTGCTGTGTGCATTTTCCTAGGGTGACGTCAGCTGGGATCGCGTGCGCCCTTGGCCATGAATTGCTCGATTTGCTCCTGCGTAACCGGCCCGGCCTGATAGGCGAGCAACTTGCCCTTGGGTGAATAAATATAAAACGTGGGCGTGCCCATAAAGGGCCCGCCACCGAATTGCTGCACCTGCGGCAGCTCCGCCAGCAGATTGGTGAAGTCCAGCTTATGTTCCTTGATAAAACCCGCAGCCAGTTGCTTTCTGGCCCCGCCACCGGTGCCGCCGCAACGAATGGCGTAGCGCAGGGTGTCGAGCGAGAGGGCGATGACGTCCACGTCGCGTCGCCACGCGCGATCCGAAGAGCTATCAGATCCAACTCGACGGGATGATTCAACTCGGCGCGTCACCCCGCGCCACCAT
>JANNJF010000535.1:0-2749 GCA_031405715.1 Gammaproteobacteria bacterium
ATTGTGGGAGACTCCGCTGCCGGCACTGCTACTGATTCCGAGAAGCCTCCGACGTCGTTGCTGGCCTTGAGTGAGGACGCAGTTTACTTCCCCGATGCGGATGAAACAGCCGAATGGCTGCGCGCAAATCCGACCTCGACTGGGAGCGCTCCGGCGGCAGTTGGTCGAGCTTGTCGAGTAACGTGCGCATCTGGTTTGAACTCTTCGCCATCGGCTGCTCCTTTTTGTGCCATTAGGGACGGAGGGATTGACAATTAAGTATACACATTGATCAAGATTTAATCCCTCCCCCCTTTGGCGCACCCTTTTTCACTGTCCCTATTTTCACTACGCGGTTGCGCAGCAGCCTTGTTTAGTTTCCTCAAACTCCATGGTTTTCGAATACAACACACGATTGGGTTCAGGACCGTAGGTTGGGCTGAACGCAGTGAAGCCCAACAAGTCGCTGGAGAATGAAGCGTTGGGCTTCGCAAGCTCAGCCCAACCTACGGTGCTGGAGGAATATTACCTAAGAAATAATCCCTCCGTCACCACCATTTCAGCCGCCTTTGACCTCCTTCCCCACATACACCTCACCTGCCTCGCTACGGTAGATCACCAGCTCAGGGTGCGCCTTGATCCCCAACCGCACCTGATTCCCATCAATCCGGGCCACCAGGATCTCCAGCGGACCGTCGGCAAACACCCGGCCAACGGGCGTGGCCGGATGCAGGGATTCATGGGGTTTTATGGCAATAAACTGGCCGGGCAGGCGGGTGAGGATAAGCATCCTTGTTCTCCTATGGGCAATATGGATTGGTCTATCAGACTCTGAGCATAGTCTGTTTTGGGCTATTCCAATACCGCATATAGATTGCAGGGAGGCTGAACCGGTATCCCTGCATGCATAAGTCCATTACCTCCAAAAACTACGCCCATTTCCTCGAACATCTGCGGAAGACCCGTGAACAGGCCGGGCTAACCCAGGAAGACATGGCCGCGCGGTTGGGGGAGACCCAGTCCTTCGTCAGCAAATGCGAACGGGGCGAACGGCGGATGGATATCGTCGAGCTGCGGGAATTCTGTAAGGCGATGGGAATAACGCTGGAGCGGTTTGTGAAGCAGTTTGAGAAGGGGTTGCGGTAAATGAATAACCCGGGTCAGGGATCGGTACTGTCTAATATTATGGGTCTTCGTGAAGGACCGTAGGTTGGGCTGAACGAAGTGAAGCCCAACAAGTCGCCGGAGAATGAAGCGTTGGGCTTGGCAAGCTCAGCCCAACCTACGGTGCTGAGGTTTCTGACCCTGAAGTTTCGTTTTAGAGGTCATTTGTAATCGCAGCATGGGTTTTGAACTGACCCCAAAACTCCATTTCGAACACTGAACTGATGCCGTCTTCCGGCGCGACCGCTCTGCGCACAATTATCCCCGGTTCGCGTGCATACGTGGTACCGAATTGCGCGATTAACTCTCGCACCGGTTGTGCGCCAGCGTCGTTCAGTGCGAAGCATTGAACGCTGTACGGCGGCTCGATGAATCGTCGATCCTCAAGATAGAATATACCGCGTGCGATCTTCTCCGTTATGCGCCGGAAACCTTCTGCCGGTATTTTGATCGCTCGTTGCTGCTCTACTGGCAAACCCCACTTATTTCCCAGCGTCGGATAAACAGCACTTGTTGAAACAGCGGAGGCCGGTCGCTTCTGGGACTCAACGTATTGCTTCAAACGTTGACGCGCCTCCCGGTCGGCGTTAGTTTCGGCGACATCGGGATTTGTCGCCCGTTTCGCCCTCGCAACAATGCTACTTGAGGCTGGGTCGTGAGGATCAAGACACTCCGCCACCAAGACGAAAAATTGTTGTTCGAGTTGGCCCAGCGAGTGATTGCATGAGATACAGCTCGGAATTTTCCACTTGGATAGATTGAGCGGCGTTGTATCCGGATACCAGGACACGGGGAAAACATGATCCCAGTTCCGCTCGACCGGGTCTTTCAAGCAGTGAACACATTTTCCAGGTTTCAGCCTCTTGGCCATTACCATTCCTTGACCTCTAACGCCAAGCTCAGGGGCGCGCCGCTTTTGGCGCGTCCCCTGGAGCGACGTGTTGGGCGTATGTAAACGGGCAGATCATTCGGGCCACCCAATAAGTTCTATTATTGCTTTTAGATTCTTGTCTGTCGGGAATCCACATGTTACGTCTCCTCCGGGTTCGCTGACATCTTCGCCAAGGTCATGAGGATCAGAGCGCAGTTCTTTCTAATATTAGAAAAAACTGCGCTCTGACCCTGAGGTTTTGGACGATTCAAGACCATCACCGCCGACAACGGTACCGAGTTCCATGCCTATGATGCCATCGAGCAGGCCACGGGTGTGACCTTCTACTTTGCCACCCCGCATCACTCCTGGGAGCGGGGCAGCAATGAGAACGCCAATGGGCTGATCCGTCAAGCGCACCAGCATGACACGGCTTACCCAGCATCAATGCAATGCCATTTCCCACAAACTCAACACACGACCGAGAAAACGACTTGGCTACAAAACCCCGGAGGAATGCTTTTATGCAGAGTGATCATCAGTGTTGCGGTGCAAAGTTGATACTAGGCGACTTAGGTAGCACATAGCGCGCGGAACCAGAACGTGACTACAAGCTCGCCTATACCGAACAGAACACCGAACAGTGAGACCACAAACGCCGCTCTCATGACTTTGAGGTAACGGTTTGCTTTAGCAGAACGCCCTTGCGCTTCTTCAACCGCATTTTGTGCGACT
>JANNJF010000536.1:0-1422 GCA_031405715.1 Gammaproteobacteria bacterium
GCGCAGGCGAGCCCACCGGCGCCATTAAGAATCTGAGTAATATCAACCTCGGCGGCGACGCTGATGCCGGAGGTTTCATAAAGGCGCTTCAACCCTGGACAGTTGGCCGGCATGATGACGACCCTCGGTTTGACAGTGACAATATTCATGCCTTGTCGCACCAGGACTTCTTCGGTTTCCGGCACATCGATAATCGTTATCCCTGCGCGTCGCAAGAGGTTGAGCGTGCGTTTTGGCACAATCTGAGTGCGGACTAAGGCCAGGTCCTTGTCGACGATATGCAGAACGCCCAGGAGATGCTGGGTGGCGGCAGGCAGGTCCACCACCAGCGTTTCAACACCTTGCGCCCTTAGTACGGAGCGAACTTGTAGCCAACCGTCACGGTTGGTGCGTCGTCCGAGTCCGCAAAGTACTGTTTTAGGATTTATCCAAAGGGCGTCGGCGCCTTCGAAAATCCCATTACTGGTGATGGTCTTGTTAATCGGGATCGCCAATTGCGCCAGCGCCAGCATGGCAAACTTTTCCTCCCCTGCCCGCACGAGGCTGCCCATGCGCGCGATGACGGCGCCTTCTTTTGTATTAAAGAACAGATCGCGCGCGAACATGAGGTTGTATTTTTCAAGCCGGATGCCGGGCTGCAGTGCGTCTGGCCGGATGTAGTGGACATCGACGCCGTGCATCCGAAAAGTCGCCTCCAGCTTCTTGTATTCCCGCCTTATCTCGTCCGAATCGATCCGCGCAATGTGCTGGACAGTATTTGGTTGCAGCACATCGTCTACTTCTGAGCCAGGGCAGTAGATGAGAACCGCCTTTAAAGGTTTGTATTCGGAGTCCACGCGCAGCGAGGACCATATACCGCTTTCTCTTTCCATTTCCGCGCCCAGATCGGCAATCCTGGTTGTCCATCCTGCCCCGTGGTAGGCAGAGAGTTTCATAAGATCCGGGGTCATACAAATCCATGCGCAGCGTTAATGTTGTAGTTCAGGCTCCGTGCTAGCGAGGCGATTTTCGTGTCTCTGATTGCCGGCAAAATCACCTCCGCACGCCTAATCCATTTTCTCGCCCCAGGGGGATTGACGGCCATCACAGGAGCTGGGACTTTGAAACCATTGAGCACCGCTTCCTTCGGTAGCTGGGCAAAATCAAACGCCTTCGCTAATTCATTTTTCATCGACTCTTGACTCAATAAGTTCTCATACTTGATGACCATGTATCTGTCTATGACCCCATTTTCTATAGCGTCGATGACATGCTTGTTGGCGGACCACCACTGGAAGGCGCAAACACGTTCCAACGGTTGATCAATATAGTCTGTCCAGCCGGGCGGAGTATCGAAATTCCACCAATGTCTGGACCATGGGTTCTGCGACGATGAATAACCGGCAATGTTAAGTACCGACAGTCCGGCGACACTGGCCGAAT
>JANNJF010000537.1:0-3588 GCA_031405715.1 Gammaproteobacteria bacterium
TGGTGCTCATCCACCCGAACAATCCCAGCGGCGCGCGCTTCAGTGCCGGCCAACTCTTCGCCTGGCACGCGCGCCACGCGAGGCGCGGCGGCTGGCTTATCGTCGATGAAGCGTTCATGGATACCACGCCCGAATCGAGCCTCGCCCCTTTCTGCGACCGGCCCGGACTGATTGTTCTGCGTTCCCTGGGAAAATTCTTTGGCCTGGCCGGCGCGCGCGCAGGCTTTGTGCTGGCCGCACAGCCTATTCTTGACGCCTTGTCTGATCGCCTGGGTCCGTGGACCGTCGCCGGCCCGACGCGCTGGGTCGCCACCCTGGCGCTCGATGACCGCGCCTGGCAAGATGCGACACGTACACAGCTGGTGAACGAGACCCGGCGCCTCGCCCAACTCCTTGCGCACTACGGCTTGGCACCGGACGGCGGCACCGCCTTGTTCCAATGGACACGCACACAGCACGCAGCAACCATCCATGAGTATCTGGCACGGCTCGGTATCCTCACCCGACGTTTCGATGTGCCGCCCGGCATTCGTTTTGGTTTGCCCGGTAACGAAGCGCAGTGGGTACGCTTGGAAACTGCGCTAGCCGGTGTGGGGAGGTATGCGCAGATCACATAACCCTGATGCGACTTTTAACCGCAGTTCGCCGGGCGGGCATCATCCACCACACGGGACCTCGATAAGCTTCTGCCGGTGGGCGATACCACCCTACAATCGTAGGTTGGGTTGGCCCGAAAGAGAAAAGCCCGCGTGCGGCGGGCTTTTCTCTTTCGGGCTCATGTTACGGTTTGTTACTTCTTGGCAGCAATCTCTTCCAGCTTCGTGGCGCGTACGATATTGCCATTGAGACCGGCGTCCTTGGCGCTGGCGCCGTAGGCCACGGCCATCAACTGGGAGTAGTACAGCACCGGGATGTTGAACTTGGTGCCGTACTTCTTGTTGATCTGGCCCTGATACACCTCGACATTCATCTGGCACACCGGGCACGGGGTGACGATCATCTCGGCGCCGTAGTCGTAGGCGCTTTCGATGATCTTTTTGATCTGCGCCTGGCTCTTCTCCGGCTCGGAGAAGGCGAGTGCCCCGCCGCAGCAGGTGACCTTCTGGTCGTAGTCGCCCATGGCCTCGCCACCGACGGTCTCCACCAGCTTGTCGAGATACTTGGGGTTCTCGAAGGATTCGCCGTCGACGCCGAAGGGGCGGTTGGTCTGGCAGCCGACGTAGCCGGCGAACTTGATGCCTTCCAAGGACTTCTTTACCGGCTTCTTGAGTTCGTCGTAGCCGAGGTCCTCGATCAGCACCTCCACCATGTGACGCACCCCCACCTTGCCCTCGTACTTCAGGCCGGCATCCTTCAGGATGTCGTTCACGTCTGCCAACAGCGGGCCGGAATGGCTGATGCGTTCCTGGGTCTCCTTGGTGCCGAGCCAGCAGGCGGCGCAGGTGGCGACGATGTCCTGGTCCTTGTTGTGCTCTTCCGACAAGGCGATGTTACGCGCGTTCATGATGTGGCGCGGCAGCTCGCCGCCCTCGGCGTAGCCGATGGAGGCGCCGCAGCAGTTCCAGTCCGGGATCTCGTTCAGCTTCACGTCCAGGGTCTTGCACATGGACTCGACCGAGACCATGTAGTTCGAGGCCGAGGTCTTGCGCCCGGAGGAACAGCCTGGGTAAAACGAGTATTCTTTTCTTGCCATGGTTTAACTCTCCAACGAAGTAGTTCGTTCATGCCATCCCTGGCATTAGCTATGTGCCTGAATCGGTCAGAGGCTGCACATCCATCTACGGGCGCACGCCCTCACACCAAATGCTTGCGCTGATCTTCCATTGCCCGTGCCCTCTTGATCATGGCCTGCAGCTGCTTGGGATTTTTAACACCGTCGTAGACGAACAGGCCGAAGGGATTCAGGCGGCCGGTCTTGAGCATGCCGAAACCGACGCCGAGCATCGCGAGCGACTTTTTGACACCGCTCGCGAAACCATCCATGAAATACAGCCGCAGGGACAGCTCCAGTTCGTTCACCCGGCCGCTCTTGATGATGTTGTTCCAGAAGATCACGGAAAAGCGTCGCGTCGGATTCATCTTCGGCGCCATGCCCAAACGGTGGGCGTAGTTGGCCAGGCCGTGCATGATGTGGGTGATGGGCAGCTCGCGCGGACAGCGCACGATGCAGTTGTAGCACGAGGTGCACATCCACATGGAGTCGCTCTTCAGCACGTCGTCGCGCTTGCCCGCACGGATCATCATGAAGAGCTTCTGCGGCGAATGTTCCCAGCTGGGTCCGAGCGGGCAGGAGCCGGAGCACACGCCACACTGCATGCACATCTTGACCCACTCACCGCCCTCCACGTTCGCCTCGACTTCCTTCAGAAAGTCGTTGCGGTATTTTTCCACCATCGCGGTATTCACATCGCTCATCGTGTCGTCTCCTAGAAGCCCTTGAACGGATTCATGCCGATTTCAACTATCTTCTTGGCATAATCGTTGATCAGTTGCGGTACGCGCTGGATGTCGGTGATCGCGACTTCGTAGGTCTGCACACGCTCCGACTCCAGATTCAGGCTCTTCAGGGTGTCGTCGATCTTGCTCATGCGGACGCTGGCGAGTTCCGAACCCTTGACGAAGTGGCACTGGTAGTCGTCACCGTGTTTGCAGCCCATGAGCATGACACCGTCGTAACCGCTGTTCAGCGCATCGGTGATCCAGATGGTGTTGACCGATCCTAAGCAGCGCACCGGGATGGCGCGCACGAAGGCGCTCGACGTGAGGCGTTGCATACCGGCCATGTCGAGGGCCGGATAGGCGTCGTTTTCGCAGGCCAGCAACAGGATGCGCGGCTTCTCCGAAAACTCGTCCGGCATGTCCACCGCCTTGATCTGGTAACCGACGCTGTCCACCGAATAGTTCTCGAAGGAAATGACGCGCACCGGGCAGGCGCCCATGCAGGTACCGCAACGGCGGCAACGGCTCTCGTTGAACACCGGGTAACGCTGTTCGTCCTCGTCGATGGCGCCGAAGGGGCACTCCACGGTGCAGCGTTTGCACTGGGTGCAGCCTTCGCGCCGGAACTCGGGGAACGACAGGTCGCCGGAGCGCGGATGCGCCGCGCGCCCGAGACCGGCGTTCTCCACCGCCTGCACCGCCTTCAAGGCCGCGCCGGTAGCGTCTTCCATGGCCTGTACGATGTCCATGGGTCGACGCACCGGGCCGGCGGTGTAGATGCCGGTACGACGGGTTTCGTAGGGGAAGCAGATGAAGTGCGAGTCGCTGAAGCCGAATTTGAGCTGCGGCAGGTCCTTGCCCTGACGGTAGGTCAGGTTGAGGATGGATATCGGCTGCGGTTTGTTGGGATCGACCGCATCATCCTTCAGGTCGATGTTGACGCCGGAATTAGGCACCTGGCCCGTGGCCAGCACTACCAGATCCGCCTTGGCGACGGCGTCTTCGTTCAGAATTAAATCCTTGAACTTCACTTCCAGACCGCCGGAGGTGGAGACTTCCGACACTACGCCCTTGGTGAAGATCACGCCCTTGTTCTGGGCGCTGCGGTAGAAGTCTTCGCCGTTGCCCGGGGTGCGCAGGTCGGTGTAC
>JANNJF010000538.1:0-6632 GCA_031405715.1 Gammaproteobacteria bacterium
GGTTGAGCTCGTGCCCAACGGTGGAACGGGTCACGAAGCTGTTGCCGCAGGCGCAGGTGACCTTGACGTCGTTGTATTCGGGGTGCAGACCTTCTTTCATAACCTTACCTCGATCGGATTTTGGGCGGCGTAGGACGCCCAAGGGCCGGGGATATTAAGCAAAACTCGGCGCGGATGCAAGGTCTGGCCCGCGGGACCGGCAAAAACACGGAAAAGCGCCGTTTTGGGTCCCGCGGCCACAGGAACTCAGCGCTTCATGGAATCGAAGAATTCACCGTTGTTCTTGGTGGCCTTGAGCTTGTCCAGCAGGAATTCCGAGGCCTCCATGTCATCCATGGGGTGCAGCAGCTTGCGCAGGATCCACATCTTCTGCAGCTCCACGGGCTCGATCAGCAACTCCTCGCGGCGGGTGCCGGAGCGGTTGATGTTGAGCGCCGGGTAGACACGCTTCTCCGACAACCGGCGGTCCAGATGCACTTCCATATTGCCGGTGCCCTTGAATTCCTCGTAGATCACGTCGTCCATCTTCGAGCCGGTTTCGATCAGCGCGGTGGCGAGGATGGTGAGGGAGCCGCCTTCCTCGATGTTGCGCGCCGCGCCGAAGAAGCGCTTCGGGCGTTGCAGGGCGTTGGCGTCGACACCGCCGGTGAGCACTTTGCCCGAGGCCGGGACCACGGTGTTGTAGGCGCGCGCCAGGCGCGTGATGGAGTCGAGCAGGATGACCACGTCGCGTTTGTGTTCCACCAGGCGCTTGGCCTTTTCGATGACCATTTCCGCCACCTGCACGTGGCGGGTGGCGGGTTCGTCGAAGGTCGAGGCGATGACTTCGCCGCGTACCGAGCGCTGCATTTCCGTCACTTCTTCCGGGCGTTCATCGATGAGCAGCACGATGAGCAGGCATTCCGGATGATTGGCGGTGATGGAGTGGGCGATATTCTGCAGCATCACGGTCTTGCCGCTCTTGGGCGACGATACGATCAGTCCGCGTTGACCCATGCCGATGGGGGCGATGAGATCGATGACGCGGCCGGTGAGGTTTTCACTGGCGGAGCTGTCGCGCTCGAGCTTGAGTCGGCGGTTGGGGTGGAGCGGGGTGAGGTTTTCGAATAAGACCTTGTTCTTGGCTTCTTCCGGCGACTGGTAGTTGATTGCTTCAACCTTCAGCAGGGCGAAATAGCGTTCTGATTCCTTCGGCGGGCGGATGGTGCCGCTGACGGTGTCGCCGGTGCGCAGGTTGAAGCGGCGTATCTGGGACGGCGACACGTAGATGTCATCCGGTCCGGCGAGATACGAGCTGTCGGCGGAGCGCAGGAAGCCGAATCCGTCCTGCAGGATTTCCACCACGCCTTCGCCGGTGATGTCCTCGCCCTTTTTGGCCTGGGCCTTGAGCAGGGCGAAGATCAGGTCCTGCTTGCGCAGGCGGCTGCCCCCTTCCAGGTCCATGGCGGCGGCCATTTCGACCAGTTCAGTAGCGGGTTTTTTCTTGAGTTCGGACAGATTCATATGGTTTTGGTTGGGTAGTGAGAGGCTGAGAGCATGGGGGAATGCAGGCTGCCGTGGGCGAGCCATGCGGGTCTAAACGGGTTTTAACGCAAAATGGAGTTGGAAAAATCTGGGACTTATTTAATTCGTTTTACAACATTAGCACCTGTTCCCGCCGGCGTCCAGTCCGGCGGGAACAGGGCCGGATTTACAGGTTACCGTCGATAAAGGCGGACAGTTGGGATTTGGAAACGGCGCCTACTTTGGTGGCTTCCACGTTACCGCCTTTGAACAACATCAGTGTGGGGATACCGCGGATACCGTATTTCGGCGGGGTGTTGGGGTTCTCGTCGATATTGAGCTTAGCGATCTTGAGCTTGCCGTTATATTCCGTGGCGATCTCTTCCAGAATGGGGCCGATCATTTTGCACGGGCCGCACCACTCCGCCCAGAAATCCACCAGGACCGCCCCCGATGATTTGAGTACTTCCTGCTCAAACGAGGCATCGGTCACGTATACAATACTGTCGCTCATGATTCACTTCTCCGTACGGATTCGAGGCCACCGCTAGTGGTGGTGTCCATAACCGTTTGTCTTGTGGATGTCGGTTTGGGTTGTTCCGATATTTGAGCGGAATCGTCGGTGCAATGCAAGCATGTCTGCCTAACCCCCGGATTTTTGGTGAATTTAGCGATTTAGCGGTGCCCAAGACGCGAATTTCCTGATATTCTGAATTGAACATGAGTAGCAATCACTTAAGCGATCAATCGTTTGCCCACTTAGGCTTGCCGGAACCTCTACTACAGGGCGTGCGTGAAGCCGGGTTCGAGTTTTGCACGCCGATCCAGGCCGGCACCTTGCCCCTGGCGCTGTCCGGACGGGATGTAGCCGGCCAGGCCCAGACCGGTACCGGCAAAACCGCCGCCTTCCTGTTGGCCGCCTTTAACCGCCTGCTGACCCAGCCGGCGGCGGCCGAGCGCCGCGCCAACCAACCGCGCGCCGTAATGCTGGCGCCCACGCGGGAACTGGCCATACAGATCCACAAGGACGCCGAAATCCTGGGCCGCCACACCGGTTTGAAACTGGGCCTGGTGTATGGCGGTACCGGCTACGACACCCAGCGCAAGATGATGGAAGAGGGTGTGGACGTGCTCATCGGCACCCCCGGCCGCATCATCGATTATTTCAAACAGCACGTGTTCGATCTCAAGGCGGTCCAGGTGATGGTGCTGGACGAAGCCGACCGCATGTTCGATCTCGGTTTTATCAAGGACATCCGCTTCCTGCTGAACCGCATGCCGCCGGCCAGCGAGCGCCTCGGCATGTTGTTTTCCGCCACGCTGTCGTATCGCGTGATCGAGCTTGCCTATGAACACATGAACAACCCGGAGCTGGTGAAGATCGAGTCCGAGACCGTCACCGCGGATCGCGTGACCCAGATCGTCTATCACACCGCCAATGTAGAAAAGATCCCGCTGCTCGTCGGCCTGCTGCGGCATATGGATCCGCAACGCACCCTGGTATTCACCAATACCAAGGGCGCGGCCGAGCGCGTGGCCGCGTGGCTCAGCGGCAACGGTTTCAAGGCCGAGGTGATTTCCGGCGACGTGCCGCAGAACAAGCGCGAAAAACTGCTGGAGCAGTTCCTCTCGGGCGAACTGCCGATACTCGTCGCGACCGACGTTGCCGCGCGCGGCCTGCACATCCCGGATGTGAGTCACGTGTTCAATTTCGATTTGCCGCAGGATGCGGAGGACTATGTGCACCGCATCGGCCGCACTGCGCGCGCGGGTGCGACGGGTGACGCCATCAGCTTTGCCTGTGAGGAGTACGCCTTCTCCCTCATGGACATCGAACAGTTTATCGGCGACAAGATTCCCGTCGGCCGTATCATCGAAGAATTCCTGGCCAAGCTGGAGCGGCCGGCCCCGCGCCCAAAACGCGAACCGCTGCACGGGCGCGGTGATCGCGACCGGCGTCCGCGGCGAGAGGGTGATCACCGGCGCGGACGCGCTGAAGGCGGACACGCCCGCCGGGTGGAGTCGCCTGCGTCCGAGCCCAGGTCGGAGCCGAAGCAGGAGGCGTCGGCTCCGCCACCGCAAGCCCCCGCTGCCGAGCCTAAGGCCGCGAGCCCGCAACACCCACCGTCCAAGCAGCCTGCCGCAAAACCGGCGCATCGGCGCAAACAACAGGAAAAGCCCCTGATCGGTTAGTGCTGGGATGGGCGACCGCCAAGGGGTCATAACCGAAGTCGCAACCGGTGGGCGATGCCCACCCTACCAATATAAAGAATCAAGGAGGCGCCCATGGCAAAAATCATCTCTGCAGACGGCAAGGAAACCACTGCCTTCAATCTCATCCAGCAACGCCTCGCGCGCCTCGGCATCGTGCTCAATTCCTGGGCGGCGCCCCAAGGCGAGCGGGCACACGCCCTGCTCGAGAAGAAAAGCCTCGATGATGGCGAGAAAGAAGAGTTGCTCAAGTCGGTGGACAACCGCTTCCAGGAACTCAAGGATAGTAAGGGTTACACCACACGCGACATGGTGGTGATCCACGAAGACATTCCCGGACTCGCGGACATGCTCGCCAAGTTCGACAAGATCCACCTGCACACCGACGATGAGGTGCGCTACATCCTTGCCGGGCGCGGTTACTTCGGTTTTATCGAGGCGGATGGCGGCCAGTTTCTGCTGGAGGTGAGCGCCGGCGATTACATCAACGTGCCGGCGAACGCCGAGCATTGGTTCGAGATGAAGGACTCCAAGCGCATCAAGGCAGTACGTTATTTCATCGATACCAAGGGCTGGACCCCGGTCTATACCGAACGCGCCATGGCGCACTTCGGTTGAGCAGTTTCCGATAGACCATCCCCCGTATTTCGTTGATGCCGTATGCGGGCCGTCGTTGCTTGCTATACAATGCCCCGACGTTAATTGCGCTATCCACGCGGCTGTACAACATGGCAGCGACCGGATGGCATAAGGGGCATTACCTCCGTGGCAAGCACCTACGATGACCTGCCGCCGCGCGCGGCACTGAGCGAGATCGCACGGGATTTTCATGCGCGCGGCTGGATGGCGGGCACCGCCGGGAATCTGAGCGCGCGCGAGGATGCGGACCATTGCTGGATCACCGCGAGCGGTCGGCCCAAGGGGCGCCTGGATGAAAACGACTTCCTGCTGGTGCGTATCAGTGATGGCGAGGTGATCGAGCGCGTGGCCAGCGTCAACAAACCCTCCGCCGAAACCGCGATACATTGCGCGATCTATAGTTTGTTTCCCGAGGCCCGCGCCTGTCTGCACGGCCACAGTGTGGACGCGATGCTGGCCGCGGCCAAGGTCAAGGCGGCGGCCAAGTCCCTGCGCCTGCCGCCCATCGAAATGATCAAGGGCTTCGATATCTGGAAACAGAACCCGAAAGTGGATCTGCCGCTGTTCGAAAACCATCTGGAGGTGGCGCGCATCGCGCGCGACATTACCCAACGTTTCAGCAAGACGCCCCCAGCGTTGACGGCGCTCATGGTGCGCAGCCACGGTGCCACGGTGTGGGGCCGGAGTCTGCAGGAGACGTACAACCGTTTCGAGATTCTCGAGTTTGTTTTATCCTATCTGGCCAGGGCGCGCGCGACAAAATGAAAATAGTCAAAATCAGTCTCGGGGCGCTGGCCGGTGTGATCGCGCTGTTGCTGCTCGGTTCGTTACTCATACCGTCCCGTTGGCAGGTGGAGCGCAGCATCGACATCAACGTGGCGCAGGATGTGGTGTTTCCCTACGTCGACAACCTCAGCAAATGGCCGGAGTGGACCAGTTGGTATCAGCACGAGCCCAAGCCCGTGACCCACTACAGCGGGCCTTCGGCCGGGGTGGGTGCCCGCAGTGCCTGGCAGGATGCCAGTGGCCAGGGCGAGATGGGCATTAGCGTGAGTGTGCCCGATTGGGGCATTACCTACGACCTGTCGTTTGAACACGGTGCGTTCGTCGCCCATGGTGAGATCCTGCTGGCACCGCTTGAGCAGGGCAGCGGCACGCGCGTCACTTGGCGTACGCGCGGTGACAGCGGCATGAATCCCCTGGCCAAGTATTTTCAGTTGGTCATGAATCGCCTGATCGGCGCGGATTTCCAGCAGAGTCTGGACAACCTGAAGCGTAAGCTCGAGGCCGCACCAAAAAACACGTAGCGCTGTTACGTGCCGTGGGCGTTTTACAGCACGTGGCGCATGCGTCGATGGACGATGCCGGCCTCGGTGAATTCGTCACCCTCCACGACAAACTGGTGTTTGAGGTAAAACGGCAGCGCTGTGGTTTGGGCAGTAAGCCACACTGCCGGCAGTTGCATCTCCCGCGCAATGGCCATGAGGCTGGCCAGCAGCTGGCTGCCCACGCCCTGTCCGCGCCGGTCTTTTAACACCGCCATGCGCCCGATGTGGCCATCGGCCTGCATGCGCGCCGTGCCCACCGCCGCGCCGCGGGCGTCCACGGCCAGAACGTGCAGGCAGCCTGGGTCATACCCGTCCCATTCAAGCTCGGTCGGGATGCCTTGTTCGTGCACGAACACCGTGTGACGCACCGCACGTATCAGCGCCTCACCCCTTTGCCAGTCGATATGCTTAATCGTGATCTCGGTCAATCTCTCCACCCTCGGGGATGCGCAAGTGCAACCTGTCATTCTGCCTGAAAGTCTTTAAGTTGGCAGGATTCTTGAGTGGCTGTGTTAAAGATATTCCAGCGGCCGGATTATCTGGTAAGGTAGTTACATGCGCGCGATACGCTTAGGGTTATACACCCTGCTGTTGGCCTGGCCGCTATTCCTATTGAGTGGCGAGCGTGGCCAGACCGGGCAGGTAGTTCAGCTGAATATCGACGGACCCATCGGGCCGGCGACCAGTGACTACATTCGTCGCGGCCTGCGCAAGGCGCTCGACCTGCAGGCGTCCCTGGTGGTTCTGCGCATGGACACACCGGGTGGACTGGACAGCGCCATGCGCCAGATCATTCAGGACATCATTGCCTCACCCATCCCCGTGGCCACCTTCGTCGCCCCCGGCGGCGCGCGCGCCGCCCGTGCCGGCACCTACATTTTATAAGCCAGTCATGTGGCCGCCAAGGCGCCCGGCACCAACCACGGCGCCGCCACCCCCGAGCAGATCGGT
>JANNJF010000539.1:0-4863 GCA_031405715.1 Gammaproteobacteria bacterium
CCCGCACTCCAAAGGAGGGAGATGGCCGCGATTGGGCGGGTGCTTGCCGTTGATAACAGTATCTGCAAATTCATCTCCCGCCGGCGGATGTCTTGCGACGACAGCAGCCCTGGACTACCCTGTGTTGGCCCGTTGGGCAGAGTTGGCGTCCCAATATTTTCTGGACTTTGTTTTTGCGAGGATAGGTATGTCCCGGCTACTCACCCTGACCCGGGCGGCGCGACTCGTCGGCGTTACACGCGGTGCCCTGCAGAAGAAAATCGTCGGTGGCGAGCTCGAAACCTTCGAAGGCATGGTCTCGCCGGAAGACCTGCTGCGCGCCTACCCCGAGACGCGCCTCGACGACAACACGGTGATGGAGCGTTTTGCCCATATCAAGGACAACGCCTTCAGCCTGCGGGTGCGCGAACGTATCCTGCCCGATCTGGACGTGCTGCTGGCCCGCCTCACCGACCTCGGCAAAGAACTGTCCCAACTCAAATCGCAAATGACACACTACCAGGCGACGTTGGCACAGCTGGACGAGCGCCTCGTCGGCATGCAGCAGAATGACGCGCGCCTCGCCCCGTCCTTCGCCGCGTTGCGTTCCTGGATGCGCAGCGAGCTGGAAAAATCCTCCAGCCCCTCCAACGGCACTCACGCCCTGGTCATCCGCGATACGCTGTTACGGCTCATGGTCGCCCAGGTGCGACTGTTGCCCGGCGGACGTGAGTTCTTTGTCGAGGGGTCGGACAGCATCCTCGAGGCCGCGCTGCGCGCCGGTATCTCCCTGCCTTATGGCTGCAGCGACGGTAGCTGCGGGTTGTGCAAGGCGCGCATTGTCTCCGGCCAAATACAGCCGGTGCGCGTACCGGTTTTCATGCTCAGCGCGGAAGACCAAGCCCAGGGGCAGGCGCTGCTTTGCTCCCATGCAGCGCTAACGGACTTGGTGATCGAGGCGGCACCGCCGGCGAGCGCGCACGACATCCCGCGACAGCAGCTGGTCGCGCAGATTAAGTCCATCGAGTTCCCGGTGGAGGATCTTGCGGTACTGCATTTGCGCTCACCCGCATCGCGCCGTCTGCGTTTTCTCTCGGGCCAGCATGTGCGTCTGGATCTGGGCGCCAGCATAACTGCCGATTGCCCAGTGGCCAGCTGTCCTTGCGAAGAGCGCAGCCTGCAGTTCCATGTGCGACGTCGTGCGGATAGCGACTTCGCCAAAAAGGTTTTTGCGGGCTTGGGCGAGGCCGCCGTCATCACTGTCGATGGCCCATTTGGTGACTTTGTGCTGCAGGAGGAGTCGGATCGTCCATTGCTCTTTATCGCGGCGGATGACGGCTTCGCCCCGATCAAAAGTCTGATCGAACACGCCCTCGCGTTAGACGTGGCCGAGGTCATGCATCTCTACTGGTTTGGCTTGCATGCCCAGGGGCTGTATCTGGACAACCTCTGTCGCGCCTGGGCGGATGCCCTGGATAACTTTTTCTATACGCCGGTCATGCTGCCAGCGGCGACGCTGGCAGCAGATGCCGCCGTGCCATCCATGCATGAGCTGGCAGCAAACCTCGAACGCTTGATTCAGAACCACCCCGACCTGACGGCGTTTGAGGTGTATCTCGCGGGCCCACGGGTGTTTGTGGATATCACCCGCGGCGTCCTGTTGCAGCATGGCCTGCCGGATCGGCAGTTGCATGTGGATGACACCGGTGAAGGGGAATGATGTACCTCCCCTTACTTTTTTGCGGCAGACGGGCGCGACTTGGCCCTGCCCTGGGACACCGGCACGGCTACCACGCACGGAGGCTGACGCCATGACATCCAACACCATTCATTTTGTCCCGCGGCGCAACCTGCTTAACGTCGCGCCGGGCAACGTAGTCACCCTCAAGTATGCCTTGTTTGATGCGGCCAGCGATGAGTTGCTCGAGTATCGTGCGGACCTGATTTATCTGCATGGCGCCGCGGGCGGCGCGCTGCCGCATCTGCAGGCGGCGCTCGAGGGCATGGGCGTGGGCATGAAGCGTGAGGTGAGCCTGACACCGCAGGAGGCCTTCGGTCAGCCCGATCCGGCCCTGGTGATCAGTGAGCACCGTGCAAGCCTTCCAAGCGAGGCACTCCGAGTGGGCGCAACGGTGGAGGGTGAGGTGGAGGATGGGTCGCGGGTGACATTTCGCGTCACCGCGGTGGCGGGCGATGTGGTGACGCTGAACGGCAATCATCCGCTGGCCGGCATGCGTCTGCGCTTTGTAGTGGAGGTGGCCGATATCCGCAATGCCACCGAACAGGAACGGGAGGCGGGTTACGCCTTTCGCATGAGTGATGCCGACGCGGCGGTCCCGCGGGATGGGGATTGATATATATTAAGTTGGAGTGCGGCGGCTTGCCGCCGCATTAGCGAAAGCCGGAGCAAGTCCCGCACTTCAAAAAAACAGCTGCGCGTCTGATATATCACCCCGTCGCACCCCGCGCCCGCTGCAACGCCGCCGCCAGCCGGCCTTCCTCGATGGGGTAGGCGAGGGCCTCGAACAGCTGAAAACGCGCACGCAGTTTGTCCAGCTGATGGGACTGTTCGCGCTCGTAGAAGACAATCAGTTTGGTGGCGGGGGTTTTCTGTATCACCGCCAGCAGGGATTCCAGGCTGCTGGTGCGATCGCGAAAATCCGACTGGAAATTGAATTCGGCGACAATCACATCGGCGGTGATTTTCTTCAGCTGGCTGATGGCCTTGCGCACCGAGCGTTCGCCGATAACGCGGTAGCCGTTTTGTTCATACAGCGGCACGAAGTTGGGATAGCCGCCCAGCTCGATGATGGAAAGCAGGAGGCCGGTCGACGCAGCCGGGGTGGTATTCACGCTAGTATGCATGCGTCGATTATATCCGCAGTGGGGAGGGAGGGCGAAAGTGTTTTTCACCGACGCGGCAAGCGCTGTTGCCCTGGCTAGTGGTCGCCCGCGGTCAGCTGGCGCGCGGCGACGAGCAGATCCGTATAGGGCAGCGCGCCCACCAGTACGTTTTCCCCGAACACATAGGCCGGTGTACCGCGGATGCCCAGTTCCCGGGCGAAGTTCAGATTGAGCGTGAGGCGTTCCGCATAGGCCGGGTCCTGCCAGGCCGCCGCGACCGTGGCGGACGGCACGCCGCATTCCTGCGCCAGCGTTGTCAGCACCGTGTCGTCGCCGATGTTGCGGCCTTCGGTGAAGAATGCCTGGAACAGACGTTCGTGCAGGGCATAGAAGATTTCCTGCCCCGCCTGTTTCGCCGCCTCGGACAGGAGCAATGCGTGGCGCGAGTTGGTGGTGAAGCGGTGGGCGCCCAGATCGATGTGCTCTTCCTGCGCCATCTGCGCCAGGGTCTGCATCAGCTGCGACCAGCGTTGTGGCGCATAACCGAGGTCTTCGATGGGCATGCCCGCCGCCGGTGTCTCCGGGTGTATCTCCAGGCCGCACCAGTTCACTTTGAGATCGAAATCCTGGCGCAGGCGCAACAGGCGACGGCTGCCGATGTAACAGAACGGGCAGATGTAGTCGGAAAACACACTGATCTTGAGTTCCGGTTTGGCTGTGTCCATCGCAGGGTTCTCCATGACGTCCCGTCGTCGGGTGGGTGTGGCGGGGAATTCGATCCAGTGTCGCGGCTGCCGCCGCTGCAAGTCAACTGCTTGGGGTCCTGATACTGCCCCCAAAGGTCGATGCCTATTTCGATGCGCTATGGGGAATAACGGTCACGCTGTGCATGTTTGCCTTTTTCTTGCTACCGTCGACGCTATACTACTTCAATGACCCCCCACGACGGATCGGAGCCACACAGCATGCCAAGCAAAAAGAAAACACCCAGTCGGCAACCGCGGTCCGCATCGCCGGCCACCAGCATAAAGCGCGTAACAAAAAAATCCACCTCAACCAAATCCAAATCCGCCGGTGCCCGCACAACCTCCCGCGCTCCCGGGAAATCCACCGCGGGCGGTGCGTCGGTTCTGCTGGACGGGGTCGCGCGTTACGGCGTGTTGCGCAGCCTGCTGGCCTTGGCCGGTGTGCTACTCATTGTGTTTGCGACGTCGCCCGGCGTGGTGCCGGTGTATAGCGGCTGGCCGTTTGTGCCGACGGTGCTGGTGCCGGTGTTGGCGCCCCTGATTTTCATGTTGTTGCTGCTGGACGCCTTGATGGGTCGGGTGTTGATGAGCGATATGCGTGGCGCAGAGCGCACCCGCCGGCGCGATGCGGTCATCGTCAATCTGCTGCTGGTCGGGGGTCTGCTGCTGCGCTGGGTACCGTTTTATCTGGCGTTGGGAAAATAGACCGCCGTCAGCGGCGGCCAGGCTGGCCTGCCCCCCGGCAAAGGGTGACCAAAAGGGTCAGGGTTATCGATAAAACGGCAGTTCGCCCCCGGTAGGCGGGGCGACAGCCGGATTTATTGCGGTCGGATGGGCTGTTAAGGTGGTTGGCCGATTAGCGCAGGGAAGCGTAGATTTCCTTCTCATCGTGGACACAAATCAAACAAATTAGGTTGCTAATCATGCCATTGGCATAATTTGTGCACATATGCTGCTGATTGTTGGGTTTTGAACCAGGAAGGTATTCCGTGAGTATGCCACAGGCGGTTTAGACGACATCAGGAAGACAACACTATGCAGACGGCGGGCGGTGCGGCGGAAAAGACACGCGTACTGGTGATCGACGATTCGCGGGTAATGCGGCACGCGGTCAACCGGGTACTCAACCAGGAATTCGATATCCTTGAGGCCGAGGATGGCGAGGCCGGCTGGGAAAAACTGGTGGGCGATCAAAGCGTGCAGGTCGTCATCAGCGACGTACAAATGCCGCGGCCGCACTCTTCACCCGCGTGGAATGTGTCAATAAGTGGGTTTGACCCCTTTCCTTTCTGAC
>JANNJF010000540.1:0-1330 GCA_031405715.1 Gammaproteobacteria bacterium
GCGCGTGCTGGACGGTGCCTGCTTCCTGTTGTGTGCCGTGGGCGGCGTGGAGCCGCAGTCCGAGACCGTGTGGCGCCAGGCCAATAAGTACAAAGTGCCGCGTATTGCGTTCGTCAACAAGATGGACCGCGCCGGCGCCAACTTCCTGCGGGTGGTTGACCAGGTGAAAAAGCGCCTTGGCGCCATCCCGGTCCCTATCCAGCTGCCCATCGGCGCGGAAGAGCACTACAAAGGTATCGTCGACCTGGTGAAAATGAAGTCCATCTGGTGGGACGACAGCACCCAGGGCACTAAGTTTGAAGAGCGCGAGATCCCGGAGGAAATGGCCGAAGAGTGCAAGAAGTGGCACGACGCCATGGTGGAAGCCGCGGCGGAGTCCTCTGACGAGTTCATGGACAAGTACCTGGGTGGCGGTGTGCTCACCACTGAAGAGATCAAGAAGGGTCTGCGCGCGCGCGCCCTGAACAACGAAATTACCCTGATGCTGTGCGGTTCGGCCTTCAAGAACAAGGGCGTGCAGGCCATGCTCGACGCCGTGATTGAGTATCTCCCGTCGCCCCAGGATGTGCCGGCGATCAAGGGCCACCTGGACGACAAGGCCGAGACCATCTCCGAGCGTAAGGCTACCGACGAAGAGCCGTTTGCCGCGCTGGCGTTTAAGATCGCCACCGACCCGTTTGTCGGCCAGCTGGTGTTTTTCCGCGTTTATTCCGGCGTGTTGAATTCCGGCGACAGCGTGTATAACCCGGTGAAGGGCAAGAAGGAGCGCGTCGGCCGTCTGCTGCAGATGCACGCCAATTCGCGCGAAGAAATCAAGGAAGTCCGCGCCGGCGATATCGCCGCGGCGGTCGGCCTCAAGAACATGACCACGGGCGACACCCTGTCCGATCCAGACCATATCATCACCCTGGAGCGCATGGAGTTCCCCGAGCCCGTGATTTCCCAGGCGGTGGAACCCAAGACCAAGGCCGACCAGGAAAAGATGGGTCTGGCCCTGCAACGTCTGGCGCAGGAAGATCCGTCCTTCCGTGTGCGCTCCGATGAAGAATCCGGCCAGACCATTATTTCCGGCATGGGCGAGTTGCACCTCGAAATCATCGTCGACCGTATGAAGCGCGAATTCAGCGTCGAGGCCAATGTCGGTAAGCCGCAAGTGGCTTATCGCGAAACCATCCGCAAGACCGTGGAGCAGGAAGGCAAGTTTGTACGCCAGAGCGGTGGCCGTGGCCAGTTCGGTCATGTGGTCATCCGTATGGAGCCGAGAGAGCCCGGTGCCGGCTACGAATTTGAAAACGGCATTGTCGGCGGCGTGGTTCCCCGAGAATACATA
>JANNJF010000541.1:0-4493 GCA_031405715.1 Gammaproteobacteria bacterium
AACAACACGATTCGCGTCATCCAGCGCAAAGCGTATGGCTTCCGCGACGAACAGTATTTGGGCATGAAGATTATTACTCACTTTCTGCCGGAGCTCCCAAAACATGCAAAAATCACCCACACGATTCCGCGTTGAGCCTAAATAATTAAGGAATCCTATTCATTTTGTTAAGGATCCTAAGGGCAAACATTCATGTTTCGGGAAGAGCGCCGCACTGCCCAGGTGCGTGACACAAAGTTGCCATGAATCTGTCATCTTTCATCCGTAGAATGCGCACCCAGTAGCGTTTCGCAAAACGCCAATAATCTCGAAACAAAGGACGATCGATGTATAAGGTGTTCTTGCTGCTGGCCGCGCTGTTGTCGCTTTCGCACGCCGCGCGGGCGGACGACTGGTCGGGTCAGAAGAAAATAAATATCAACACCGCGGAATCGGGCGCAGACCTTAAAGAGGATCTGTCCCAGGTCCCGGTGCTCGTGCGGTTGCACACCGGCAATTTCGCGCATTTCCTGGACGTGCAGGAAGACGGCTCCGATCTGCGTTTTTTCGCCGCTGACGAAAAAACGCCGCTGCCGTATCACCTCGAAAAATTCGACGCACTCAACGAGCTTGCCCTGGTCTGGGTGCAAGTACCCAAACTGACCGCCGCCACCAAGTCGGATTTTATCTGGATGAAGTACGGCAATCCCGCTGCCGCGAGCGGCCAGGACGCCAAGGCGGTGTATGACGCCAATTTTGCGGCGGTCTATCACTTCGAGGCGCCGGGTGAGCCCAAGGATCAGACCGGCAATGCGAATAACGTCGCGTCGTCCACGGCCGAGCATCGCCTTGCGTCTATCATCGGCGCGGGGGCGGGGTTTAATGGAACGCAAAAGATCGTCATCCCCGCTTCACCTTCGCTTAAATATGGTGATACCGGTTTTACATTTTCCGCCTGGGTGAAGATCGCAGCGCCGCAACGCGACGCCGTTGTGTTCGCACGCCAGGACGGGGCCGATGGCGTGAGCGTGCACATCGATCAGACGCGGATTTACGCGCGCATCGAGCGCGGCGGTAAGGCCGAGGAAACAGCGCGCACCAGCGAGCTTTCCCCCGGCGTCTGGCATCACCTCGCGGTGACGGGCGGTGCACGCCTGACGGTTTATGTCGATGGGCGCGAAACCGCGGCGCTCGCCGCGGCCACGCCCGCGCTCGCGGCCGACATGGTGCTGGGCGCGTCGGCCGCGGGCGGAAATTTCTTCAGCGGCGAGCTCGATGAAGTGCAGATTTCCAATCTCGCGCGCAGTGCGGACTGGATCAAGGCGGCGGCCAGAGGCCAGGGTCAGGACGCCAGACTGGTGACGCCCGGCGACGACGTGCAGGAAGGCGGAGGCAGCACCTCCCACTTCGGCACCATTCTGCGTTCGGTCACCGTGGACGGGTGGGTGGTCATCGCGCTGCTCGCGGTCATGGCCGGGGTGAGCTGGTGGGTGATGATCAACAAGTTCCTTACCCTGCGCGTCACGCTGGCAGACAACCGTAAATTCGTACAGGCGTTTCAGAAGCTCAGTCGCGACCCCGGGGCGCTGGATCAGGACAAGGATGGACAAGGCGACGAGAAGAAGTCGGACTTCGAGCGCGCCTTGTCCGGCATCCATGACCACTTTCAGAGCTCGCCGATTTATCGCGTGTACCACGTCGGGGTCCAGGAGATCAAGCACCGCTTCGGCCAGACCGACACGCGCCTGACGCGCGGCATGACGCTGACTCCGCAGGCGATCGACGCCATCCGCGCCAGCCTCGACGCCGCGCAGGTGCGCGAGAACCAGCGGCTCAACAGCCTGCTGGTGCTGCTGACCATCGCCATCAGCGGCGGGCCGTTTCTCGGCCTGCTGGGCACGGTGATCGGTGTGATGATCACCTTCGCCGCCATCGCGGCCAGCGGCGACGTGAATATCAACGCCATCGCCCCCGGCATCGCCGCGGCGCTGGTGGCGACGGTGGCCGGTCTGGTGGTCGCGATCCCGGCGCTCTTTGGTTACAACTACCTCGTCTCGCAGATCAAGAACATCGCCGCCGACATGCAGGTGTTCATCGACGAGTTCATCAGCAAGATAGCCGAACAATACGCCGCCGACGTGAGGATAGACTATGAAGACGCAAGCCGAAAACGAGCCCTATAGCGACATCAACATCACGCCAATGCTCGACCTGGCGTACGTGCTGCTGGTGATCTTCATCATCATGACCACGGCCACGGTGCAGGGCATTAAAGTGAACCTGCCCAAGGCGAGCGCCGCGCCCAGTCTCGCCAAGCCGCAGACCAAGGCGGTCACGGTGGCCGCCGACGGCACGATCTATCTGGATACGTTTCCGGTCACCCTGGATGAGCTGGAAAACCGCTTGCGCCAGTACAAGGCGGCGAACCCGGCGCTGCCGGTGGTGATCAAGGGCGATGCCGCGGTGCAGTATGAAAAGGTGATCCAGGTGCTCGATCTCATGGGGCGTTTGGATATTACGCAGTTTGGTCTGGTGACGCAGAGGCTCGTCAAATGAACCGGGAGGCTCCCAAGATGATCCGAGAGGCTCCTTAAGAGAACTTCTGAACAAGTGGCAAAAACTATCAGCATACGTTCCCTCTCCCTTAGGGAGAGGGACAGGGTGAGGGAAAAATCGTTGATTATCCCCCTCACCCTAACCCTCTCCCCCGAAGTGCGCGGGGGAGAGGGGACTTGCTCAGAGGTTCCCTAAGATGATCCAGCGGCTGCTACAGATGACCAAGAGGTTTCTAAGATGACTATGGACGTTGTCGTTGATGCGAATCACGGTCGTCAGCACGTGAGTGCGAACCGGTTCTTCACATTGCGCCCGCAATACCTGCTCGTGGGCAGCCTGATCCTGTTGTTCGCCGGTGTGGTCTACACCGTCGTCAGCAATGTCCTGTCAGGACCTCCGCCCAAAATGAAACAGGTCGTGCACCAGATATCGCTGCTGCCGCCCCCGCCGCCGGTCGAGCAACCGCCGCAGCCCGCGATCAAGGAAGAGGTGAATATCCCCGAACCGCAACCTGTGGCGCAGGATGACGCGCCCCCGCCGGGCGATCTCGGTGTGGACGCCGATGGTAATGGTTCCGACGGATTTCAATTGCGCGCGCGCAAGGGTGGACGCGACCTGCTGGGAGCCGGTGGCCCCTTTGCCTGGTATGCCAACCGGATTGAAGATTCGATCAAAAAAGTGTTATCCGCCAATAAAAAGGCGCGCAACGCGAATTATGTCGTGTTGGTCAATCTCTGGCTCAACCATGACGGCAGCGTCGAGCGTTTCGAGCTCGCCAATTCGACGGGAAGTTCGGATCTCGATCAATCCATCAAACTCGCGCTGGCCAAGGTCGAACCCCTCGGTAGCGAGCTGCCGGCCGACTTGAAGCAACCGGTCAGGCTGCGCATCGTTTCACGTCAATAACAGCGCAGGATTCAGTTGCGCAATCCTCCATCCGGAAAACCATACGAATGATCGTCAATAAATCGAGAGTTGCCGTTCTGTTGTTCCTGTTGCTCGGCCTGCCTGCCCTGGCGGCGGAAAAAGACGCCGCGCCGCGTGTGGACCCCACGACGCATAAACTCATCCGGTTGCTGGTGGAGCAGGGCGTACTCACGCCGGAGAAGGCCGATGCCCTGCTGCGTGAGGCCGGAAAAACGGAGCCGGCTGCCGCGCCTGGGGAAAATACCAAACCGGACCCGAACGTCGTGCGTGTCCCGTACGTGCCGGAAACCATCAAGAATGAGATGCGCGAGCAGATCAAGCAGGAGGTGCTTGCGCAGGCCAGGAAGGAACGCTGGGGCGATCCCGGCACGCTGCCCGAATGGCTCGAGCGGATAAAATGGGACGGCGACGTTCGTCTGCGCTATGAGAAGGATATTTTCCCCGTCGGCAATTCCGGGGGTTCACCCACCGGCGGCACGCTCAACTATCAGGCGATCAACTCCGCCGGAGGATTTGCCAACGCTGGCGCGAATGCCATCGTGAACGATACGGAGGACCGCGATCGCTTACGCTTGCGGGTGCGCCTCGGCATGCTGGCGAAGGTCAACGACCAACTCGAGGCTGGTTTGCGTTTGACCTCCGGCAGCACCAGTGACCCGGTCTCCACCAACCAGACGCTGGGTAATACGTTTAATCACAACAACATCGTTCTCGATCGCGCCTATCTGCGCTTCGACCCGAAACCGGGGTTAACCCTGTGGGGCGGAAAAATTCCCAACCCGTGGTTCGGCACCGACCTGGTGTGGGACGAGGACCTGAATTTCGACGGTCTCGCCGCCGCCTTCAAACCCAGGCTGAGCGACCGGCTTACCGGTTTCGGCACGTTCGGTTGGTTTCCCCTGCAGGAGGTGGAGCGGTCCAGCCGCGACAAATATCTGACTGGCGCACAGGCCGGCTTTGACTGGAAGTTTTCTGCAACGCACAGCGTGAAGATGGGACTGGCCTATTATGACTACCGCCACATCAGCGGC
>JANNJF010000542.1:0-2286 GCA_031405715.1 Gammaproteobacteria bacterium
GCGCGCATTTATGCACGAACACCACTACATCATCCTGAAACCAATGGAACATATCTTACGAGAGTCAGTCTATCGGCTCCGCGAGGCAAATCCGAATATCAGCGTGATCATCGAAACGCTGACCGATCGCGGCAAGACCCCGGCCATGGCGCAACGCTATATCCCGGAAATCAGCGCGGGCGACAAGCGCATCTTGCTGGTGGATGGCCAGCCGGTACCCTACGCCCTGGCGCGCATACCGCCACCGGGGGAGACCCGTGGCAACCTGGCCGCCGGTGGCCATGGCGAGGGGCTTCCTTTAAGCGAGCGCGACCGCTGGATCTGCGCGGAGGTCGGCCCGGTGTTGCGCGCCAAGGGCATCCTGTTCGCGGGGCTGGATGTCATCGGCGACTATCTGACGGAAATCAACGTCACCAGCCCGACCTGTATCCGGGAACTGGACGAACTCTATCAGCTCAACATCAGCGCGCAATTGCTGGACGCCATCGCCGCGCGCGTGACGTAAGTCGAAGCGACACGCGTGGCAACCGTTGGAAGACGACTGGAAGACGACTATATATACTGCAGCGTGGTTTATGATCTTCGGTCAGCCGGAACAGTCATGACCGAACTTAGCGGACAGGCAGACAGTCAGAACGAACGTGCAGACCATTCCAGGCTTCTTTGACAGTGACCGCTTCGGGCTAGCGCTATTTGGCTCAGCCCTGGTGCACATGGTGATCATCCTCGGCGTATCGTTCATGGCGCCGAAGATCAGCCTGCGCGGGGCGGACACCCTGGAAATAACCCTGGTCCAGACACGCAGCGAAAAACCCCCCGCCCATGCGCAATTCCTGGCGCAGGTGAATCAGGACGGTGGTGGCGACACCCAAACCCGGCAGACCGCCCGCAGCCCGCTGCCGGCGCTGGAAATGAGCGAAAAAAGCACCTATCTGCCCATCGCCCAGCCGGCCCCGCAGGCGCAGATCCAGACCCTGCGGCAGCTGGTCGCCCTCCTGGCCGACGAAGAGGCGCGCCGCCGTAAGATACCAGCCAACCCACCCACACCCCAGCCGCGCGACCCGCTCACGGAACCCGAAACCCCGGGCCTGGCGGAGAAGGCCCAGCAGCAGGAACGTGCCCGGCTGACGGCGGAAATCGACCGCAATTGGCAGGAGCTGCAGAATGCGCCGCGCACGAAATACCTCACGGCCCGCACCCAGGAATACAAATACGCCGTGTACATGGATGCCTGGCGCACCAAGGTGGAACGCGTGGGCAACCTCAACTATCCGGAACAGGCCAAACGCCAGAACATCGGCGGCAGCCTGGTGCTGGATGTCGCCCTGAAACCCGATGGTAGTATCGAAAACATCAGCGTCATCCGTCCGTCGCAGCACAAAATCCTCGATGAGGCCGCGATCCGCATCGTGCGGCTGTCGGCACCCTTCGCGCCGTTCCCCCCCGACCTGCGCGCGGACTACGATCTCGTGCATATTACCCGCACCTGGAAATTCCAGGACGCCACGGTATCCAGCGACCTGCCCTAGTCCGTCTGCGCGAGCCTCGACACGGCTTGCATGCACCACCCACCCTGCCAGATACTATGCGCTATGAACGACGCCATCTGCCTCACCAATCACTTCCTCATCGCCATGCCGGGCCTGGGTGATCCGAACTTTGCGCGCACCGTAACGCTGATCTGTGAACACTCCAGCCAGGGTGCCATGGGGCTGGTCATCAATCGCCCTACAGACCTCAGCCTGAACGACGTCCTGGAGCAAATGGAGATTGAAAAGACCGACACCGCCCACCTGGGAATGCCCGTACACCTGGGCGGCCCGGTGCAGAACAATCGCGGCTTCGTGGTACATGAACCCCTGGGACATTGGGAATCCACGCTGCCCATCACCGACACCCTGGGTGTGTCCACGTCGCGCGACATCCTGGTGGCCCTGGTGCAGAATCGTGGACCGGACCGGTGTTTTATCGCCCTGGGTTATGCCGGCTGGTCCGCGGGCCAATTGGAACGGGAGATCGCCGAAAACGCCTGGCTCAGCGGCCCGGCGGACAACACCATACTGTTCGATACGCCGGTAGTGTCCCGCTGGAGCGCCGTCTGGCTGGAGATCGAGCGCCGGTTGGCGGAGGTGCCCTCCGCGAACCCCTCCAAGCAACGCTTCCTCGACCGCGTGAGCTTCTTCGGGCAGACCGTGACCGTGGACAAGCAGGGCCGCGTCCTCCTGCCGCAACTGCTCCGCGAGACGGCGGCCATGACCGGCGACGTCAGCGTGCTCGGCCTGTCGG
>JANNJF010000543.1:0-11314 GCA_031405715.1 Gammaproteobacteria bacterium
TCGTCGCAGACCAAGGTGGCGCAGCAAAGGTGTTTCCACTGCATAGGCGGGGTTTTGTTGGGTTACGCCCTTCGGGCTCTCGTGCCCTTTAGGGTAAACGCAACCTACGAAAATCGCGGCAAAACGTTTTTTTGACTCCTACCTAACAAATGCTTATTCACCGCCTACGATTATCATCGTGATCGTGGCAGCAGGCATTTTTTTAACTGAATATCCGGTATATTCCAGACTGATCGAATGGTGACGCCAACCGCCTGGCCTGTCCATTTCCATCGCACTGTCAGCAACCCTCGTCCAGCGAAAGTGACCATGCCCAAGCCAGACATTCTGTTCCGCTCAAAGAAAAAAAAAGCGTTTGCCTTGCTCGAGAACAACCGCCTGCCGGAGGCGTGCGCCCTGCTGGACCAGCTCAGTCGCGTTGCGCGCCTGGACGCGGATATCTGGTGTGCCCTCGGGGTCGTCCACGGGCGCCTGGGTGGGCACGCCGCCGCCGCGGACTGTTGCCGGCGCGCGGCGCAACTCGCGCCACGGGATGCGCAGGCGCACTACAATCTCGCGGTCGCCTTGCGTGATGCCGGGCAGTCGAACGCGGCGGTAGACGCTTTTCGCGCAACTTTGGCACTGGAGCCGGCGCATCGGACGGCGGTGTCGAGCTTGGGACATCTTTTGCTTACCCTCGGGCGCGTCGACGATGCAGTGTTGGCGTACCAGAACGCCGTGGTGCATCACCCCCGAGATCCCCGCCTCCTCAGCGATCTCGCTACGGCGCAACAGTTCCAGGGGCAGTTCGAGGCGGCGGTTTCCTCCTATCGGCGCGCCGTGCAGCTGGCACCCGACCTCGTGCAGCTGTATGACAATCTGGCATGCGCATTATGCCTGCAGGGACGGATTCAGGAGGCCTTGGATTGTTATGCCGAGGCATTGCGGCGCGACCCGGGAAATGCCAAGGCGTTTGGCAACTATCTGCTCACCCTGCACTACGTGCCGGGAATATCACCGGAGGTCATGCTGCGTGAGCACCGGCGTTGGCCCGTCGCCCTCGCGGCACTGGCGGTGAAATCCCGCGCGGTTCCGATCACGGGCGCGCAGCGGCGTCTGAAAATCGGCTACGTCTCGGCCGACTTCCGCAATCACTCGGTGGCTTATTTTCTGGCGCCGCTGATGGAGGCGCACGATCGCGGCAACGTGGAAATCTACTGCTACTCGAGTAATGCGCTCGTGGATACCACCACGGCCTGGTTTCAGGGGCGCGCGGATCAGTGGCGTCCTATCGCTGGGCTAACGGACGAGCAGGCGGCCCGGCAGATTCAGGCGGACGCCATCGATATCCTGGTGGATCTCGGGGGGCACACCTCCGGCAGCCGGCTGGCGCTGTTCGCCCGCAAACCGGCACCCTTGCAAGTAAGCTACCTGGGTTACCCGGACACCACGGGTCTTTCGACCATGGATTACCGCCTCACCGACGCGTGGTCAGACCCGCCCGGGGCCGATGCCCATTACACCGAGACCCTGATGCGCCTGGAGGGCGGCTTCCTGTGCTATCAGCCGTCCGCAGAGGCCCCGCCCGTGTCGCCGTTGCCGGCGCTGCAGCACGGGGTTATCACCTTCGGTTCCTTTAACGCCCGCGCGAAGATCAACGACGCCGTCATCCAGCTGTGGTCACGCTTGTTGCACGAGCTTCCCACTGCCCGATTACTCATCAAGAATCCCTCCCTGACCTGCGCCGTGACGCGCGACCGCCTGCACGAGCAATTCGTGGCGCAGGGCATCGCGCGCGAGCGCGTGACGTTGCACGGCCTGGCGCGGACTACCCAGGTACATCTGGCCACCTACGCGCAGATTGATATTGCCCTCGACACCTTTCCGTACAATGGAACCACCACCACTTGTGAAGCCCTGTGGATGGGCGTACCAGTGGTGACCTTGGCGGGCGAGGTGCACGTCGGGCGCGTTGGCGTGAGCCTGTTGCACGCGGTCGGACTGGAAGGCCTTATCGGCCGAGACCAGGATGCGTATGTGCAACGGGCCGTGAGCTTGGCCCATGACCGGGCGGAGCTCGCCACGTTACGCGCCACGCTACGCCAGCGTATGGCCGACTCGCCGCTGTGTGATGCCCCCGCCTTTGCCCGAAAGGTCGAGGTGGCCTACCGCAGCATGCTGCAAGGCAAACCTGGGGGAAATCCTTAAGTGAATGCTTAATTGTCGGTGATCTTTACACTCTGCAGGCGTTAAAATGTGCGATCCGGACAGTTTAGGCAACCTCGTTTATATAAAACGCTATTAAACCCAGTAGGTTATTGCATAGTCTGCCGGCTATCGGTGCATTCAGGATCGTCGGTAAATCTTACATTATTATTTTTTCCATCCAAAAAACTATCGTAACATATTGAAAATATGCACTAATAATTGTTGGCCTGATAGTTGCTTTAGTCCTGTACGTTTCGCGTATCCGTATGGGTAGAGCGGACGTAATTTCAAGGCGTTTTGACCTTAATGCTTATTTTTGGAGGAGTACAACATGAAAAAAACTCTTATCGCAACCGCCGTTGGCTTGACGCTGATGGGTGCGGGTGTTGCGAACGCGGCACTGGTGACGGACGTTTTTGGTAATGGTCCTGGCACCTATGCTACCGACCGGGCCAACTTCACCATGCTGCAACCCGATGGTTCAATCCAACCAGGCGGCGCCAACGACGTCGTCATGACCTGGGACGGCAATGCGTACAACAACATCAGCGACTACACGGGCTTGACCAGCGTGAGCAACGTCACGGCCGTTTCCGACGCGACGTTCAGCTCTTTTCTGTGGACCGCCCACAATATCCAGGTGTTCACCCCGGGTTCTTACACCTTCAACACCGCGTCGCCCGGTGGTAATGCTGAGGCCGGCAACCTAGTCTTGAATGTGGGCACCGGCCAGCTCGGCGTACACATGCTGTTCGACTGGGGTGGTGCGGCTGCAACGAGCTGCGGCGTGGCCAACTGCAACATCGACGTCGCGGTGCTTGCCGCTCCCGGCGTACCGTTCTTCGGTTCGGGTGTCGGCACTTTCGGCACCGCCGCCTCGGTCTGCACGGCTCCTGGCAGCAACTGCTTGTGGAACAGCGGGCCTGCCAATTCGTTTGCCGGCGGCAGCACGCTCAACCGGCCTGCGGGTAACCAATCCTGGATGCTGACCTCCATCGACGGCAACGCCGATGGCACCCCGGGCATCCCGATGGCGGCTGGCGGACCGTTCGGCGGCTTCAACGCGAACTTCAACGCCAACCTGGTGTTCACCTCCGCCGTACCGGTACCGGCCGCCGTCTGGCTGCTGGGTTCGGGTCTGCTGGGCCTGGTGGGTATTGCCCGTCGCAAGAAGTCTGCCTAAGTTGAGTTAAGCCGTATCGGGGCGGGTCACACCGTCCCAGCAAGGTAACAATAAGAAGTAGGGAGGCGGGGCAGGGTTCCCCTGTCCCGCCATCTCTCATCTTAAGCAGCATTGATTTGTGGAAGTGGAGGAGTTCTCCCCTGCAGTACTAAACCCACGCCTTGTCTGGATGAGTGGTTAAGTGCGGTCTCTCTGCGGCGCTGTGACTGTTCAGTTCGGGTATCGCCGGATTGTTCGCCTTGGTACGTCGCGGTAAGCAGCCCTGATTCTGTCGTGTCTTGTCACAGCGCGCGGTATTTGCGCGCCGTTTTTTCTGTCTTCGCCTCCCCGGATTGTGCACGCATATATATAAGGTATAAGTACCGGGACACAGGTGCTATCAAAGATGCCGTTCATTTCCCCACGACGTTCTTGAATCCCGCTATAACGCACTGATTGTAAATAATATATTTCCGAAATGTGTCTACATAATGATCTAATTATATAACCATGCTGTGTTGACACGCACCCGAGGCAGGGGTGATCATTTTCGGGCTGTATTCAAGGCGTACTTAGTAACGCGTGCCGATACGGCAGAATCCGTTAACCATAATGTCCGACGAACTTTAGGAATAGGTATTAACGCGCTGATAAAAAAAGGATAACACGAGTGCCAGGGCATGCTATACCTACTGATAAGCGGTGATCATGTGGGCGCAGCAAGAACTCCCTGGATAGCCGTTAAACTCTTAAATTCTTTTTCTCGTAGAGGAGATCAATCAATGTTGATGACCAAGAACAAGCTGGCGCTGGCCGTTGCAGTTGCCTTGAGCATGGCTGTCCCCAGCGCGTTTGCCACCAATGGCTATTTTGCCCATGGTTACGGTACGAAGAACAAAGCGATGGCCGGCGCCGGCGTGGCGCTACCGCAGGATTCTCTGGCCGCGGCCACCAATCCTGCCGGTATGGTGTTTGTCGGTGACCGCTATGATTTCGGTATGGAAATCTTTTCGCCGAATCGTAAATATTCTATTACCGGCAATGGTGCGGGTTTAAATGGTGCCGAGGGTAGTGACCAGACCATGTTTATTATTCCGCACGGTGGCGTCAACTGGATGCTTAACAGCAATTCAGCGTTTGGCGTCAGTGTGTACGGCAATGGTGGCATGAATACCGAATACCGGAATGCCGTGTTTGGCTCTTTCGCCCCTGGTTCGAATGGTCCTACCGGTGTGGATTTATCGCAGCTATTTGTTAACTTCGCTTTTGCGCAAAAGATCGGTTCGAATGCCTCCTTGGGTGCCAGTGTGATTTTAGTAAGCCAAAAGTTCAAGGCGGAAGGCCTCGCAGGATTTACGACGTCCTCGGCCGATGGCGCGAATATGACCAACACTGGCTACGACACTTCGACTGGCGTTGGTTTTAAAATTGGCGGCCAAATGGCTATTCCCGGTGGCGTAACCTTGGGCCTGGCCTATCAGCCGAAGATCGACATGAGCGCGTTTAAAAAGTATGCCGGGCTGTTCGCCGAACAGGGGGATTTTGATATCCCCTCCAACTACACGCTGGGTGCGGCATGGAAGGCAACGCCGGATCTGACCGTATTGTTGGATTACCAGCAAATCAATTACTCCGATGTTGCAGCGGTTTCCAATCCGATAGCAAATCGGACTGTATCCGGCAATCTATTCGGTAGCGCCAATGGTCCTGGTTTTGGTTGGGAAGACATCAATGTCTTCAAGCTCGGCGCGCAGTATGTTGTTGGCAACTGGACATGGCGCGCCGGTTGGAATAAAGGTGATAACCCGATTCCTTCATCCGAGGTAACGCTCAATATTCTTGCTCCGGGCGTCGTTGAGGATCATTACACCTTTGGGTTTACCAAGAAGATGAGCAACACTTCTGAAGTAAACTTTGCCTATATGCACGCACCCTCCAAGAAAGTGATCGGAAACGTACCGGCCTCGTTCGGTGGAGGCACCGCCACCATCGAGATGACCCAGAACGCCGTGGAGTTGAGCCTGGGCACCAAGTTCTAACCGCTATATTTTTATTAACCGGTTGAAAACAAAGTAGTAATTCTAAGGGACCCTGGGCAACCATGGTCCCTTTTCTTTTTACACCGAACATTGTCTTGACTCAGGGACCCTGTGCGGCAAGCATCACATTAGCTATATAAACAACTAGGGAACTTCTGAACAAGTGGCAGAAACGATCAGGCTACGTCCCCTCTCCCTTAGGGGGAGGGACAGGGTGAGGGGAAAATCGCCAATTATCCCCCTCACCCTAGCCCTCTCCCCCGAAGTGCGCGGGGGAGAGGGGACTTGTTCAGAGATTCCCTTGCTGTATAAAAACGATCTTTGGCAGCGCCGCGTTCGGTAATTGTTCTCCCTGAATCCTGGGAAACAAGACAGAACGGGCACAGAGCTGGAGTCAATAAAGAAAGTCGATAACTTAAAGACTATTTCATCGAGGAGAAGAGGATGCAAAAACACACAGTCGCTAAATCGGTACTCGCAGTTGTCTTCTGGTTTGCCACGGCCGCCTACGCGGCACCGGAAAGGCTGAAACCATACATCCTTGGCAACCCCCAGGCGGGGGACATGACTCAGGTGGTGAATCTGACCAAGGCGGCGTTGACCGCCAACGGCTTCGAGGTGGTGGGTAGTTATTCCCCATTTCCCGCGGCGACGGTGATTGTGGCGACCAACGATGACCTCAAGGCCGCCGCCAGCAAGGCCAAGAACGGTGGATTCGGCGTGGCCCAGCGCGTGGCAGTGACCAACGTCGAGGGGGTGTTGCAGGTGTCCTATGTCAACCCGGCTTATATCGGTGCGGCCTATGGGTTAGGCAATCTCGATGCGGTGTCCGCCAAGCTGCGTGCGGCCCTCGGCGATACGCTGGCATTCGGATCGGAAGACGGCATGACCGCCAAACAACTTGCGCCGGGTGTTTACCACTACAAAATGTCCATGCCGTATTTTGACCAGATCGACTTGGTGGGCAAACAGGAGGATTACAAAACGGCGGTCAATCTGGTAGAGAGGAACCTGTCGCAAGGATTAGGTGGAACCAAAAAAGTATATCGCATCGATCTGCCCAACGAGGTGAGTGTGTTTGGCATCGGGATCACCATTGGCGATGGACTCACCCGCGGTGCCAAAGACACCGACAAGGAAATATTGGACATCATCGATTTCAAAGAGTATCGCTCCACCGCCTACCTGCCCTACGAGATTATGGTAAAAGGCAATGAAATCATAGCCTTGCGTGGGCGTTATCGTATTGCGGTGCATTTCCCGGACACCGCCATGATGGGGGAGCACGGGTTCACCAAGATCATGAGTTCGCCCGGTGGCATCCGTCGTGCCCTGGAGGCGGTGGCCGGCGGCACCTGATATTTTTCGGGTGTCGTGTCGGCGGGCAATGCCGTTGCATAAGACCAGCCCGCCGACACTTACTGATCAGACCGCCAAATAGTCGTACTACTTTTCTCCCTCTCCCCTTGGGAGAGGGCCGGGGTGAGGGCATGACAGTGGTAAACCGGCCCTCATCCTGTCCTTCTCCCAAGGGGAGAAGGGACCCCGTTGATGCTGTTGTGCACATTTACTGTTTTCCTCAGGTTAAGTGTGGCGACAACATCTGCGGTTGCCCCTGCGGCGAGTGGCAGTGTCTGGCTGATTCGGGGCGGAGTGACTTGAATTGAGCAAGTCCGGATATAGACTACACTAATGAGTACTTATGACCGACATGAATAATCCCACGCCAGCCGCCGGCGCCTCATCGGGCGGGGCCGCGCTCTCCAGTATCACTTCCGCTACCGATCCGCTTAAACTGCTGAGTCAGATCCTGCTCCTGGCAGTGCGTCACAAGGCCTCGGATATCCATTTGCGCACCCGCAGTCACCCCATTTTGCGGGTGGACGGTACGCTGCGGGCGGTGCGCGAGATTCCCCAGCTGCCGCCGGACTTCATGGAGCGCCTGGCGCGCACCATGATGTCGGCGCGACTCATCAGCCAATTCGAGAAAGACCATCAAGTCGATCTCTCCATTGGTTTCAAGGATATCGGTCGGGTGCGCGTCAACGTGTTCTATCAGCGTGGCAGTATCGGCATGGTGTTGCGCGTGATCAACACGAATATTCCCTCCCTGGAGGAGTTGGGTATTCCCGAGATGGTGAAGGGGTTTGCCAACCTGGAACGGGGACTGGTGCTGATCACCGGCGCCACGGGTTCGGGTAAGTCCACCACGCTGGCGTCGCTCATCAACGAAATCAACGCCACCCAGAACAACCATATTATTACCATCGAAGACCCCATCGAATACCTGTTCGGCGAGAAGCGCTCCATCATCACGCAGCGCGAACTGGGCATCGATACCAATTCCTTCGCCGACGCCATGAAGGCCGCGTTGCGCGAAGATCCGGATGTGATCCTGCTGGGCGAAATGCGCGATCCGGAGACCATCGAGACCGCCCTCACGGCGGCGGAGACCGGGCATCTGGTGTTCTCCACGGTGCACTCGCCGGCGGCGGCGGAGACCGTGTCGCGCATCATTTCGGCGTTTCCGCCGGAAGGTCAACAGACCATGCGCGCCAAGCTTTCCCAGAACCTGCGTGGCGTGGTCAGTCAGCGCCTGCTGCCCCGCAAGGGCGGGACCGGCCGCGTCGTGGCCTGCGAGGTAATGACGGTGTCGGCCCTGGTGCGTGAATACATTCTGGATCCCCTCAAAATCAAGGAAATCGGCGACCTGATCAAGAAGGGGACAGTGGCCGATGGCATGCTGGGGTTTGACCAGAGTCTGTTCAATCTGGTGCGGGGCGGGGAGATCAGTGAAGAAACGGCCCTGCAGTACGCCAGCAGCCCGACGGACCTGAAGCTGAAGATCGAAGGTTTCTGAGCTGGGGAGGCGGGGGAAGATCAAACCGCTGCTCTATTACCGATCCTGCCGCTAAACAGTACATATTGTTTTTTCTCTCCCCCGGCAAAGAGATCCACTCAGGCCAGAACCCCCCTGTCCCGGTTGAGCCCCTTCCCCCTGAAAGGGGGAAGGCTGGGATGGGGGTGCATAGTTTAAATAATCCATCAAGAGTGAATAAAACCCCGTCAACCTTCATCCACCCGCTTGTCGTAGACCGCCTGCCACAAAAAACGTTTGGCCTCGGTCCTTTCACCGCGTAGCTCTCTCACTGGCGTGGTGGTCATCGAGCGCTACACCCCCATCCTAACCTTCCCCCTGAAAGGGGGAAGGAATTAAATGCCCATCGCAGGCTTTTTGATTTGTGCTTGTATCAAAGCCTGACCAAATAGGCATATACCAAATAAGCCCCGTTTATGCTCAAATAGAAAACTTGCTAATTTTCAGAGGTAGGCCGGGCAACCGGATAGAATTCAGTTATGGCCGATCGCAGACTCCAGGTTTTTCATACTGTGGCGCGTCTCCTCAGCTTTACCAAGGCGGCGGAGACGCTGCACATGACGCAGCCGGCAGTGACGTTTCAAATCCGTCAGCTGGAAGAGCATTTTAATACCCGCTTGTTCGACCGCACCCACAACCGCATCAGCCTGACGGCGGCGGGTGACCGGGTATTCGAGTATGCCGAGAAGATCATCACCCTCTACGGCGAAATGGACAGCCGGGTACGCGAGCTCACCGGCGACGTCAGCGGGATTTTGATCATCGGCGCGAGTACCACCATCGCCGAATACGTGCTGCCCGGCCTGCTCGGGGAGTTTCGGCTGCGTTATCCGGATGTGAATGTGCGCCTGAGTGTGTCCAACTCCCTCGGCATCGTGCATCTGGTGGAGAACAACTCCGTGGATGTGGGCATCGTGGAGTCACCCGTGAGCAACAAGAACCTCGCGGTGGAGGTGTGTTGGGAGGATGAGCTGATGTTTATCTGCCCGCCGCATCACCCCATGGCGAAGAAAAAAGTCATGCCAGTGCAAGAGCTTGTGACGCTGCCGTACCTGTGCCGCGAGGAAGGGTCCGGCACGCGTGACGTCATCAGCGAGTATCTGAGCCAGAACGGTATCCATCTGAACGAACTGAACCTGTGTATGGAATTCGGTAGCCCCGAGTCCATCAAGAGTGCGGTGGAGGCGGGTCTCGGCGTGTCGATTGTTTCCCGCGCCACGGTCGGTAAGGAACTCAAACTCAAGACCCTGGTGGCCCTGCCGCTGGTTCCGCCCCTGGTGCGTCCGTTTTCCTTTGTCTATCAACGCCAGAAGTTCCGTCTGCGCGCGGTGGAAGAGTTTATGAACTTCGCCCATGAACACTGCGAACAGCAGGCGAAGAAGACAGATGCCAAGGTGGCCGGTTGAAGGGCAAGCCGCAGGTTTAAAAACGGAGTCCCATGTTTATAAAAAACAACGCAACCAAAAAGAAACCCGAGAAACGCTTGCTTGAGATTCTTGGCCGACTCAACGAGACGCAAATCGCGACCCTGATCGACTTCGCGGAATTTCTCGCCATGCGCCCGGGGGCGGAATTTGCCGCGGGTGAATCGGATACAGCGGAACCGGCCGTGCCGCAACCCGCGGACATCCCCCGACCGGAAACGGAGTCGGTGGTGAAGGCGATAAAGCGCCTCGCGGCGACCTATCCCATGGTGGATCGTACCAAAATGCTGAACGAAACCTCAACGCTCATGACGCAGCACATCATGCAAGGGCGCGACGCGGTGGAAGTGATTAACGAGCTGGAGATTATGTTCCGTATCAGCTATGAGAAGATTTACATCAAGGTTGAGGAAAAAGAGCCGGAGAAGTAAGGTTGGTGTGCTGGATTCTCGTAGGCTGGGCATTGCCCACCCTACCAAATCTGACGCTATCTCGTAGGTCGGGTTAGCGCAGCGTAACCCGACATTTCGTCGCAGACCAAGGTGGAGCAGCAAAGGTGCTGCCACCGCGTCGGCGGGGTTTTGTTGGGTTACGCCCTTCGGGCTAACCCAACCTACGAAAGGAGCCCCTGGCTCTCCCGCTCGTCGTGCTGCGCCTCGCTCTACAGCACCTCCGTCGCGTAATCCGCCAGGCGCGAGCGTTCTCCGCGCTGCAACGTGATGTGGCCGCTGTGTTCCCAGTTTTTGAAACGGTCGACCACGTAGGTGAGGCCGGAGGTGGTTTCCGTCAGATAGGGCGTGTCGATCTGGGCGATGTTGCCGAGGCATACCACCTTACTGTCGGGGCCTGCGCGCGTCACCAGGGTTTTCATCTGGTGCGGTGTCAGGTTCTGCGCCTCGTCGATGATGATGAATTTCTTCAGGAAGGTGCGGCCCCGCATGAAGTTGAGCGACTTGATGCGGATGCGGCTGCGCACCAGGTCGTGGGTGGCGGCGCGGCCCCAGGCGCCGCGCTCCTGGTGCTCGCTGGGATTGAGCACGTCCAGGTTGTCCTCCAGGGCGCCCATCCACGGTCCCATTTTTTCCTCTTCGGTGCCTGGCAGGAAGCCGATATCCTCGCCCACCGGCACGGTCACGCGCGTCATGATGATCTCGACGTAACGTTTCTCCTCCAGCGTCTGGGTGAGGGCGGCGGCCAGGGTCAACAGGGTCTTGCCGGTACCGGCGTGGCCGAGCAGCGTGACGAAGTCGATTTCCGGATCCATCAGCAGATTGAGGGCGTAGTTTTGTTCGCGATTGCGGGCGTTGATGCCCCAGACGGCGTGGCGCGCGTTGCTATAGTCCTTGACCACCTCGATGATGGCCGAGTCCTTTTCTATCTTGCGCACCACCGCCTCGAAGGCGCGTTCGCTGTCGTCGTACAGAAACTGATTCGGCAACCAAGTATGCGCCAGCGGCCCGCGCACACGGTAGAACGTGCGGCCCTGATCCTGCTTCCACGATTCCATATCCTTGGCGTGTTGGTCCCAGAAATCCGCTTCCAGGCGCGCCGCCCCGATGCCGGCGGGTACCCCCACGGCGAGCCGTGCCGCGTGAGCGGCCGGGTTGTTGAGTCCATCGCCTCC
>JANNJF010000544.1:0-2545 GCA_031405715.1 Gammaproteobacteria bacterium
CTATACGATCCTGCGCAGCCGCTTGAACACCACCGACCCGGATGCGGATCTGGATGGGGATGGCCAGGTAACCGTCACCGATTATCAGATATTGCGTGGTCTGCTCAACAAGCCACCCGGGCCCAGCGGGTTGGTGCCGTGATTTATTTCCTGATTTTATTTCTTTAGGTAACCACACCAACCACCGAGGGGGAACTATGCGTACATTATTCTTAGTCTGTTCAATCTTAATCGCCACGATCTCAACAGCGCAGGCGGCCACGGTTAACGTCGTCCCAAGCACCAATGACGTCAACCTCTTCAGCGACTTCTCCGTCTTAGTCAGCGGAACCGGTTTCCCGGAAACCGGTGGCGCCACACTGGGCTTAAGCTTTAATCCCAGCGTGGTGAATGTAGCCGGGATGTCGCTGGCAACGGGTTCGCCGTTCGATTATATTTCGTCGAGCGCTTTTGACAATGTGACCGGCGAGGTTCAATTCATTTCGGTATTGGCGCCCCTGGTGGGCACGTTGCCGTCCGGGGATTTTGACGCGTTCCGCGTCGACTTTCGCAGCGTTGGTTTGGGTACGGCTGGCATCAGCCTGATCGATGATGGCGTCCTAAAAGGCTGGGCCGGTACGAATTTCTCACTGATCTCCGGGATCACCTATAACCAGGCCAATGTGACTGTTTCCAATGTACCCTTGCCTGCCGCTGTCTGGTTACTGCTCAGTGGGCTGGGGGTGCTGGTATCGACCAGGCGTTTCGCTGGCGCACGGGGATAATGGCAGTGGTAGGATTACCGCCGCCCCCCATGGCACTCTACCTGGATAGGCCCCTACCCTCCGAGGTTGTAGCGTACGGCCGCATTCTCTGTCCGACGGTGCCGTTGTAAACAGGGAGTTTTCTCGAAGCTCCCTGGCCTCGTCCCTGGCTGACGCCCGGATCGCCTGCTAGAATTTCACCCGTGCATTAAGCACCTCCTTGGTGTAACGCCTGCGGTTCCAGGTGTGACATGGGTGCTGGATGTCATTGATGTGATAGAAAAAAGCCGCCCTTCAAGGTGGCAGATGTGCCCGGAGAGCACGACATGGGTGGTGGGAACCAGCAGGCTGGGTGCGTCTTCGCGTCCCACGGCTGGTAGGGGGTTCCTGATGGGGTGCGAACGTGTTGACGTATGCGTAATAATTCAAAGCTGATATTTCTGATGCGTGGTCCGGCCCTGTTGTTGCTCCTGCTGGTTTCGCCTTGGACCCTGGGGCAGGACCTGCCGCCGGCCTTCATGTCACCGGCACCGGTGCGCTTTCTGCTGACCTTCGACGATGGCCCGAGCGGTGTAACGGACCATAACCCCACCGCCTCGATACTCGACCAGCTGGCGGATAACCCGATACAGGCGCCGATCAAGGCGATCTTCTTCGTGCAGACGCGCTTCTGGAAGAACGGCGGCAGCGCCATCGGCCAGCGGCTGCTGCGTCGCCTGCACGACGAAGGCCATCTGCTGGCGGTGCACAGTGGCACGGCCCGCGGCCATATCAATCATACCCAGATGCCGCTGGAGGAATTGGAGCAGTCTCTGCAGGACGGCAGCGACGACATCCGCGCCATCACCGGGGAGGCGCCGCGCTTCGTGCGTCCGCCGTTCTGGGCGTTTACCAATACCACGCTGGACACCTATACGCGCAACCGCCTGCATATGCTGATGTACGACATCCGCGTGAACGACGGCAAGAGCGGCGGTATCAATTACGCTTGGCGCCTGCGCCTGCGGGTGGCGGCGGAGATGCGACGCATGCGCGAGCGCATCGCGCAGGGGGTAGTGCCGGTGGTGGGCGACACCATCCCCCTCATCGTGGTGTTCCACGACACCAACCGGCACACGGCGGAGAATCTGCAGGTGTTTATGCGCTTGCTGCTGGAAGAGGCCGGCAAGCAGGGGTTGGCGGTGGCGCCCAAGCCGTTCTTCGACGATGCCACCGAGGTGGGTGCGACGGCGGTGGCGCGCTCGCCGGATTTTCTCAAATGGGCCAACGCCTCCGGCCTGGGTCGGCGTTACCCGTAAGGGAACCTCTGAACAAGTGGCAAAGACTATCAGGCTTTCGTTCCCTCCCCCAAGGGGCATAGGTATCGACACAAGCACAAATCAAAAACCCCGCCCCGTTCCTTCCCCCTTTCAGGGGGAAGGTGAGGATGGGGGTGTGGGGCTAAACCATCGACCGAAACATCGATAAAGCGACCACCTGGTCTCCGTCAGGTCGCCCCGAACAAGGCCCGCCGCGTCCTCCGTTTGCGGTCGCCCGGCGGTCATTCCAGCGTTGTTGGACTAAACGATGAGTGGTGACGCTTAAGTGGAATTTTACCCCCTAGGGTGGACAATGCTGGCATACACCCCCATCCTGGCCTTCCCCCTTTCAGGGGGAAGGGAAGATATTCTTGGAGCGTGGGGGTTGCCTGGAGTTGTGTAGGTACGAGTGCCCTTAGGGACAGGGCGAGAGAAAATCGTTGATCATCCCCCTCACCCTAACCCTCTCCGAGCGGTTTATGCCTCCCCGAAGGGGGCCCGAAG
>JANNJF010000545.1:0-3925 GCA_031405715.1 Gammaproteobacteria bacterium
CTTCGCAGGTTTCTTGCCGAAGGAAGATTCGAATGTCGACTGCTCCATTAAATCGAAACGAATACGAATCGTAGAGGGCCCAATACTATACATGAAAACACCGCTAATAGGCCTTGGTGTGTCCTTTTCATGAAACTGTAAATGTGCGCTGAGGATACAATCGGTACCGAGGGGGAGGCTTTCGTCTTTCCAAAGGACGGTCTTGGGAAGATTTATATCTATGCTCTTTCTATCAAGCACTACGATGCGCTCTCTTGTATCTACGAATGGCGTCGCAATCATATTACCCAGCACCACCCGCATCGACACCGGTTCTCGCTCCGGGACATAACCTTCTTTGACGCTGTATATCAAATCATTATAGGGGGCAACCGGTTCGAGGATGTTTTTATAGCGCGTCACCAGGTCGGTACGGCTGTCATCCACGAATTCAATGTTGTGCTTTCTCGCCTCAAACTCTTTTTTTACCGGTGTCCAGTCGAAGTGCGGTATTTCCGGTAGATTGCCTTTGCGGTTGGCGCCGACAGTGCCGCTCTTAAAGCGACCCACCTGGTAATATATCCGCCGCCAAACAATGTACTTTTCCGACAACAATTCTTTTCCTTTTTTACCGCCTGGTTTCAGCAGATAGGCGTTCACTTCGAATTCGTCGCCGCCAAATCCGGAAAGGTGCAATTCCGCCTTCGCGTCACCGTTGTCGTCCGTCGCTACGCGCTTGCGAAAGATGCCGGGCATGCCGAGCCCACCCTTTAGCTGCCGTAGCTCCATCGGCGTCTTTCGCGATCCATCTTTGCCGAGCGCCAATGGCGTGTGGTTCTTCGGTCCCGCGATCAGGTCGAATACTACTGGAACCCCACCTTGCTTTTTATTTAATTTTGCAACCAGGGTAATGACGCGCCCTGCACGCTGGACAGGGATCTCTTTAATCTCGGCCGGCTTGCTTGGATCGAGATTGACGTATTGTTTTAATTCAGCCATGTCGTTTTCCCAGAAAGGTTCTTGTTGTGTCAGCCTTCGTTCTTGACTTCATTAAGGCTAACCAATTCATACTCCTCACTCGCCTCGGTTTCTGTCTTCGGCACCACAATCAACGGCGCCTGCACCTCCGGCATCGGTGGGGTGTTAAAGGCGGAGCCTTTGTTCTGCAACATCATGTCGCCGAGCCGTGGGACGTTTTTGCCCTCCACCTTCACGTCAAACGAGTAATTGACGAATTGGGCCTTGCCTTTGGTGCAGCCGGAGGCGACACCCCCCAGCGCTCCTGCTTCATCCCCGGTGCTGGTGGAGAAGTTGGAGTCTTTGAGCATAATGGGGTTGTTGTCGACCGTGACCGATTTGCTGCCCTTGGCAGTGTTGCTGGACATCGCAATGTTGGGATAAGGGATAGGGATGACCGGAGGGCCGCACTGGGTCTTGCAGACGTCGGGAAAGTTAGTGGCGACACCGCCGCTGTCCTTGTGGACCACGGTGCGATTGTTGACGTTCATGGTAGCTGCCATGGGTATCTCCTTGTTATCCCTCACCCTTTTGTAGGGTGAGGGCCATTCTATGGCCGTTGTCGGCGGATGTCCACAAAAGGCTTGTGGCGCTGGGTGCGGGGTGTTTTTTGAAGGCTTCCGTGGCCAAGGCCAGGAGCAGGCCACCGGTGGCGGCGCCAGTGTCGCCGATGGCGTCGGCCGGGTGGATAAGGGGTTTCAGGGCGGCCAGGACAGCGTTCAGGCGTGTCAGGGTTACCCCCCACTCGAAGGCGTAGTAACTTTCGCCGTTGAGGCTGCCGTAGACGGTGTCGAGGCCGGGTCCTGCCGTACTGGCCTGGAGGGCGTTTTCGATGGCTTGCGACAGGCCTTCGCCGGTACTGTTCTTTTGGGAATGGATGGTTTCCGGTTCCGTGGCCGCGCCCAGGGGGCCGAGTGTCGCCAGGATCGGTGCGCCGCGGGCCTTGGCGTGGGCGGCGGTTTCGAGCAGGAGCATGACGGCGGCCTCGCCGGGGATAAAGCCATCCACGGTGCGCCCGCTGCGCAGGCGCCAGGCGGCGTCGAGGGTATCGAGTCGTTCTTCCAGCAGGTAGGATTCCACGCCACCGACGATACAGGTTTCTACGTCACCGGCCTTAAGTTTTTGCATGGCGCTTTGTATCAGCGTAAATACACCGGTGTGGCCGGTCTGGCTGGTTTTCCATAATTTGAAGGTGTTGAGCCCGGTGAGTTTGCACAGCGCGGGGACAAACTTCGCCGGAAGGTTCAGGGCATTGACGGCTTTATCGGCCTGGGGCAACGACACCATCAGGCCGCAGTGTTCCAGGTCGCGGCGTTTGAGTTTGGCCTTGGCCATCACTTCGCTGAGGGCCGGCAGGGCGAGTTGCAGCAGGCGTTCGGCGCCGTCCAGGAAAGGATCCAGCACCGGTACGTCGGAGACAAACAACGGCAAGGGCTCATCCCACTCCGGATCCTCGGGGGTGCATTGGTAGTAGGCGTGTTCGTTGAAGCGCATGATCCCCGCCGCTATTGCTGCGCAACTTTGTTCAGCGGTGGCGCCGACGGGGGTGATGGCCCCGATGCCGGTAATCACGATGCGGGGTGTTTGCTCGGTCATGACGGACGCTTTTTCCCGATGATCACGGTGTCGATATATAAAAACTGCTTAGGACAAGGCACGGTAACCCGCCAGGTGATCTGCACATTGTGGGCATCCGGTTCTATCACGACGGTATCCATGACGGGTTGAAAGAGTACCTTGCTGTCTTTCAAAAACACAGTTACAGGGTCGTGCCAGACGGGCAAATCAAACGCCATCACGCCGGACTCGGACATATTTGTCAGGATCACAGGCTCGCCGCCAGACAGCGGGACCGGAGTAATCAAATCCGGATGGGCGCCGTTGAAATAGCGATCGTCGAAGTCCAGGGGCAATAACGGGTGGCGCTGTTTCTGCCAGTGCGCATCGTAGGTGCCGGCCAGGGCGATACGGGGTTGCCATCCACGACTGATAAAACCGAAACCGGCGAGTGGCGGGCGGTCGTCCCACTTCTGAATTAGATAACGCCGGTCCTCGATGTTGGGCAGAGGCAGGCCCTCTGTTGGTTTGCCCTTGAGTCCAATATATCCCTTGCCGAGGGGGTTGCTGGTCGAGGCTTCGGGGGTTTTATTCTCGGCACTGTTGGGGGCGATGCCGCCATAGGCATTTTCATAGAGTAGTGGCAGGCGATCGAATTTTGCGGGGTGGCTGTAGCCCCACGCCGTCACTGATTTTTCCCAATGCCGGTCACCAAACACACGGCAGGTTTTATTAAGGTTGCCGACCTGCAGGCTGACATCCTGCGCAAGCACTGCATGCTGGCCCGGGGCATAGGCATGGCCATTCACAACGATATCCGTTCCACGCTTTAGCATAGAGGTGTCGGATTCATAACGCACACTGGTCTCCACCGGATCACCATAATGCGCGTCGCCCTGAAAGATGATCGCCGGCTCGTCGCTCAGGACCAGGCGATTCTGATTAGGCGTGATCTTGAAATTACCCTTCATGATGACAACAGCATAATCGTAGCCATTTTTGTCCAGGCCGGGTATCAGAGCGGTACTCAATGGCGTGTGATTACGGACTTCCAACATTGGGGCTCTTTCCTCAATCCTTCTGCGTAATTCGACTCACGGTATTACTTTGGCTTTGGTATTAACAAGCCGGTGATCGGAATCAATCAGGGCCAGCTCGTAGGCCGCCGCGTGTCGCTGTCTCTGGAAGCCACTGCTTAATTTATCTTTCAACACTTCCAGCGAAACGGGGCGTCCGGCAAAGTAGCGTCGCCCCACGATAAAATTCTGCCCATAACGCTGCCAAAGTGAGGTCACTTTTGATGGATCCGGCCAGGGAAGGTATTCATCGTCGTCCAGGGCAACATTCTCATCGTTGGCATCGTCAGTTGGGC
>JANNJF010000546.1:0-8242 GCA_031405715.1 Gammaproteobacteria bacterium
CCTGAAGCTATACCCCCATCTACTCTTAGGAAGCTTGGGGTGTAAGTTCCGTTAGTATAGGCGCTTGCCTGATTAAGCACGCACATCCTGCACCGCCACACGACTGACACGGGCAAGATGTTGCCGCGCCGCATCACCGGCCTCTCGGCCCGCCAGCAGCGCCACATCAGCAGAGTGATCAAGCAGGCCCGCAATCTGTTGATCATGCAGTAAGCGCGTCCGCCCGCCGCGCGCGGCAGGCGAACCCAACGCTCCTTCCGAGGTCCGACGACCCGTGGCGATCATCCACTCCGGGTCCGATTCGGACCTCATTTTTTTGGCCAGTGTGCTCCGCGCCGGTGGAGTCGTGGCCGTGCCGACCGAAACCGTCTACGGACTCGCGGCCAACGCATTCAACGCCGACGCGTGCCGGCGCATTTTCGAAATCAAAGGCCGGCCGGCGCATGATCCGTTGATCGTCCACACGGCCTCGCGCATCGCCGCCGACTCGGTGGCGCAGTTCAACGTCCTGGCCGACGAACTCGCGCCGCGCTTCTGGCCCGGGCCGTTGACGATGGTCCTGCGCAAACGCCCGCTCGTCCCGGGCATCGTCACGTCCGACCGCGCGACCGTCGCGGTGCGCGTGCCGGCGCATCCGCTGTTTCGCGCGTTGCTCGAACGCAGCGGGCTCGCGCTCGCCGCGCCGAGCGCCAATCCGTTTGGTTACGTCAGCCCGACCAGTGCGGCCCACGTCCAGGATTCGCTCGGCCACGCGATTGATCACATCCTCGACGGCGGCCCGTGCGCGGTCGGGGTGGAATCCACGATTCTCGACGCGACCAACCCGCACGATCCCGTCATCCTGCGCGTGGGCCAGCCCATCCTGCTGCGCCTCAAGTCCGACCTCATCCCCCTGGTGCAGGCCGCCCTCGCCGGACGACTGGACCAGGTCGAGGCACAGTGGGACGCGCGCCCCGCCCTCGGTGTAGTCATGGCGGCGGGCGGTTATCCCGGCGCCTACCGCAAAGGCGACGTAATACACGGCCTGCCATCTCTACCGCAGGCGGACTGCAAGGTGTTCCACGCCGGTACACGACTGCACAACGGTGAGATACTGAGCGACGGTGGCCGGGTATTGTGCGTCACCGCCCTGGGTGAGCATGTGGCGGATGCCCAGAGGCGCGCCTATGCCACCGCCGGTGGGATCACCTGGGACGGTGTCCAATACCGCCGCGACATCGGCTACCGTGCCATCGCACGGGAACACCAGCGCTGAGCTGAAACGCGGCGGCATAAACATAGCCCGCGGCGAGCCGTAACGGTATAGTTGCCGTAACGGTATAGTTTTATAGTAACGATATTCAACGCACCCCCATACCCGGAACCGTCAAGATGAACAAACCCTTTGTGGCCGTACTCATGGGCTCGGATTCGGACCTGTCTGCCATGCAGAACACCCTCGATATCCTCGACCAGCTGGGTGTGCCGTGCGAAGTGAAGATCACCTCGGCGCACCGCACGCCCGCCGCCACCCATGCCTATGTGAAGGACGCAGACGAACGCGGTTGTGGCGTGTTCATCGCCGCCGCCGGCCTCGCGGCCCACCTGGCCGGCACGGTCGCGGCCCTCACCCTCAAGCCGGTGATCGGTGTACCCATGGACGGCGGGCCACTGCAAGGCCATGACGCCTTGCTTTCCACGGTACAGATGCCCGGCGGCATCCCGGTGGCGTGTGTAGCCATCGGCAAACACGGGGCAAAAAACGCCGCTTACCTCGCGGCCCAGATCCTGGCGCTGAATGACACCGCCCTGGCGCAGCGACTCGCCAAGGAGCGTACCGCCAACGCCGCCGAGATCATGGCCAAGGATCGTGCGCTGCAAGAGAAACGCGGAAAATAGCATGCCCGCCCGCGGACTCGCCCACGCCGTCAGGCTGCTGCGCCGCGGCGGCATCGTGGCCTACCCGACGGAATCGGTTTACGGATTGGGCTGCGACCCCGGCAATCGCGACGCGGTCATGCGCCTGCTGCGCATCAAGCAGCGTACACCCGCCAAGGGTTTGATTCTCATCGCCGCCGATGTCGAGCAGCTCATACCCTGGGTGGAGGAAATCCCCGCGCACGTGCGCGCCACCTGGCCCGGGGCGCATACTTGGCTGGTGCGGCCGCAGCCGGGGGTTCCTTACTGGATCACCGGTCGCCATGCACGCATCGCCGTGCGTGTCAGCGCGCTCGCCTCGGTACGCGCGCTGTGCCACGCCGCGGGCATGGCGTTGGTCTCCACCAGCGCCAACCGCAGCGGCCAGGTACCGGCGCGCAGCTACCGCGAGGTATTGCGGCGCTTCGGTTCGGACGTGGACTATGTGTTACCCGGGCGCGTCGGCGGACGCACGCAACCGACGCCCATCACCGATGCCGACACTGGCCAACTTATCCGTCCGGGTTGAACACATCGTCCGGAGACCACCCATACGCCACCACCACCGTTGATACCATGACGACACCCGACACCGACAAAGTAAAAACCTATCTGCTGGACCTGCAGGACCGACTCTGCGACGCCCTGGAAACAGAAGACCGGCGCGCACGTTTTGTGCAGGATGAATGGACACGCATGGAAGGCGGGGGCGGGCGCACCCGTGTACTGCGCGATGGCGGAATCTTCGAGCAGGCCGGTGTCGGTTTCTCCCATGTCTTCGGCAAAAACCTGCCGCCCTCCGCCACGGCCCTGCGGCCGGAACTCGCCGGGCGCACCTTCCAGGCCATGGGCGTGTCCCTGGTGATCCATCCGCTCAACCCGTACGTGCCGACTTCCCACTGCAATGTGCGTTTCTTTATCGCGGAAAAAGACGGTGCCGAACCGGTGTGGTGGTTCGGCGGGGGCTTCGACTTGACACCGTATTACCCGTTCGCGGAAGACGCGGTGCATTGGCACCAAACCGCCAAGGCAGCGTGCGACCTATACGACGCGGACTATTACGCGCGCTACAAAAAATGGTGCGACGAATATTTCTTTCTCAAACACCGCAACGAGACACGCGGTATCGGCGGCTTGTTCTTCGATGATATGAGCACACGCGGCTTCGACCACAGCTTCGCCTTCATGCGCAGCGTCGGCGACGCCTATCTCAACGCCTACCTGCCCATCGTACAGCGACGCCGCTATACGGAGTACGGCGAACGCGAGCGCGACTTCCAGCTCTACCGGCGTGGACGCTATGTGGAATTCAACCTAGTGTACGATCGCGGCACGTTGTTCGGCCTGCAATCCGGCGGGCGCACGGAATCCATCCTTATGTCCCTGCCGCCACTGGTGAAGTGGCGCTACAACTGGCGTCCCGAGCCGGGCAGCCCCGAGGCCAAGCTCTACAGCGATTTCCTGCGGCCGCGGGAGTGGCTCACGGAATAATAAAAAACTGTAGTATCAGCGCGCCGAGCTGGCGCGCTGGTTGAGCACCAGAAACACCACCGCCACCAGCACCAGCAGCAGCTGCAGGCCAAGGGATTGCAGGTTGGGATAGACCCCGAGCACATCGATGCGCGGAAAGTTGATGCCATTCATGGGCAGCTTGCCCGCCGCCTGCAGCGCCGCCACACCCTTGCCGGCGAACACCACCGCCAACAGATACATCAGCGCGGAATTAACAGCGAAGAACAGGCGCAGGGGCAGACGCACACTGAAGCGGAAGATCAGCCAGGACAACAGCACCAGGCCAGCGGTGGCGGCAAGAAATCCGCCGAACACCATAGGCTGACCGGCCTCCCCCGCCTGCACCCATAGAGTCTGGTAGAACAACACGGTTTCGAAGACTTCCCGGTAGACCGCGATAAACGACAGCACCGCCAGGGCCCAGAGGGTCTGTCCACCGGTGGCCTTTTGCACCTTGGTTTCGATGAACTCCTTCCAACGCTGGGCCTGCAGTTTGTTGTGCAGCCATACCCCGACGTAAAACAATATGCCCGCCGCGAACAGGGCGGTCAGGCCTTCCGTGAGTTCGCGACTGGCGCCACTGATATCAATAGCGTAAGTGGCGAGTGCCCAGGTGGCGACACCCATCACCAGCGCCGCTATCCATCCGACGTGGATGTAGGGCAGTCCATCGCGCCGCCCGGTCTTGATGAGGAAGGCGACGACTGCCGCGAGCAACAGAATCGCCTCCACGCCTTCCCGCAGCAGGATGATGAAGGCACTGGCAAACGCCACCGAGGGAGTCAGACTGGTGGTCTCGAATAACTGACGCGCCTCACTCAGCATGCCCTGGATCTTGGCCGCCTGAGCACCCGCCACCTCCACCGACCGGCCATCCTTGAGCATGGCGCGATAGTTGAGCATGTCCGTTTCGATGGTCGTCTTCATGGACGGGTTGATCGCCGCAAGACCGGTCTCCACCAACTCGAACCCTTCGAGATAAGCGGTCACCGCCATCTGGTACGCGGCCTCGCGCTGACCCTCGCGGTAAAGGGCGAGGCTCTCGTCAAGCTTGCGCGCGCTGAAGGCCAGGGGCGACTCACGTGTGCCGGCCAGCGTGACGGGTTGACTGCGCAAATAGGCCAACACCTCGACCCCCGTTTTGCCATGCCTGGTCAGCACTTCCTGCGGCGTGGCCTGGGTCAGACCGGCGAGATCGGTAAAGACCTTACCCTCGCCCGCGGCCCAGGCGGCCGCGCCGGCTTGGCGTTGCGCATCGCTGGCGAGAAAATTGCTCACATAAAACGCCAAGGCCCAACGCTGGTCGTCTTTTAAATCGTGGAAGGACTGCATGGCCGTTCCCCCAACACCCAGGCTGATGGCGTTATACAGGGCGTACACGCTGCGTTGATCCTGGCGCGCGTGCTCATGAAAATTATTGGGTCGCGGATCCAGGCTGGCCGCCAGGGGGCCATCACCCTGACCGCTGGCGCCGTGACACGCCGCGCAGTGTTCACTGTACAGGCGCGCGCCGGCGACGATATCCGGGGCACGCTTCGGCGCCACCGTCACCTGATAGGCTTGGATCAGCGTTGTACGCATGCTGTGGGACAATGCGGCGATTTGTTCGCCCGCTGCCTTGCGGTTGATGCCCAACACCAGCTCCTGCGCCTGCCGCTGCAAGGCGGCCTTTTCCGGATTGGCCGGCAACTGGGCGATGAGCGTCGCCACCCGTGCCGAGAATTCCTGCTGTTCGGCGTATTCAGGGGCGTTCACCACCTGTCCCTTAGTGACGGTGAGCGGATAATCCACGCCGATATACCCCAGCATGTGCGCAACGGTCTGCAGGTTGTCATCCGCCCGAACGCCAAGAGGTGCTGCCAGCAGGAATAGGGCGAGGAACATGGGCAGTATTCTGTGGACAGCATGCATAAAGTTCATATATTAGAACCAGATTAAATGATAATGATTCTCAATTATCATATCCAAATAGACTTACTGTCAAGCGTGCTTTGTAGCCTTATCTACTATGCAGCCCCCGCCCCGCCGTCCGCTGGCTAAACCCTTGATTCTCCTGGAACTCCCCTGGGTTACCGACCTCCGTTAGGGGCCGGACCGGGTGTGCGTTAAAATCACCCCCGTTTCTCTATGATGAACCGCCCGATGTTTCAGTTCACCAGCCTGCCGCCCCTGTCCCTGTATATCCACCTGCCGTGGTGCGTGCAGAAGTGCCCCTACTGCGATTTCAATTCCCATGCGCTGAAAGGCAGCGACGCGGATAGCCTGCCGGAAGACCGTTATGTCGATGCCCTCATCGCGGACCTGGAACACGACCTGCCACGGGTATGGGGTCGACCGGTGCACAGTGTATTTTTCGGCGGCGGCACCCCCAGCCTGTTTTCGCCGGCGGCCATCGATCGCCTGCTGGCGGCGGTGCGCGCGCGCCTGCCGTTGCGGCCGGACGCGGAAATCACCCTGGAGGCCAATCCGGGCACGGTGGAGCTGGCGCGCTTCCAGGGTTATCGCGCCGCCGGCGTCAATCGCCTGTCCATCGGCATACAAAGTTTTAACGCCGAGCAGTTGCGCGCCCTCGGCCGCATCCATGGGCGCGACGAGGCGCTGCGCGCCGCCACGGCCGCACGCGCCGCCGGCTTCGACAACTTCAATCTCGACCTGATGTTCGGCCTGCCCAACCAAACGGTGGACGAGGCGCGCGCCGATTTGCAATGCGCCCTCGATTTGGCGCCGACGCATCTGTCCCTATACCAGCTCACCATCGAACCCAACACCCTGTTCCACGCGCAGCCGCCACCCCTGCCGGACGACGATCGCGTGTGGGAGATACAAACGACACTCCAGGCCATGACCGCGGCCGCGGGTTTTCAGCAGTACGAGATCTCCGCCTATGCACGCGCCGGGCGGAGTGCACGGCACAACCTGAACTACTGGCGCTTCGGCGATTATCTGGGCATCGGCGCCGGCGCCCACGCCAAGATCACCGACGCCAGCGGCATTACCCGCTTGTGGAAGCTCAAACAACCGGCGGAGTATATGGGCAAGGCCGGTAGCGCTGCGGCCATCGGCGGGGAGCAACGCCTGACGCGCATGGATGCCGCCTTCGAGTTTATGCTGAATGCGCTGCGCCTGAACGCCGGCTTCGAGCCGGCGCTGTTTCAAGAACGCACCGCGCAACCGCTGTCGCTGGTGGAAAGCGCCCTGCAACAGGCGGAGTCCAAGGGACTGATGCTGCGCCGCCACGACCGCATTCAACCGACGGAGAAGGGTTTGCGTTTTCTCAACGATTTGTTGTGCCTGTTCCTGCCCGCCGCTGATTCGCACGACGATCCTCACTAATGCCAGCAATACCAGCCAGTTGGAAGCGGATGGACGGGGTTTGCCCTTGGATGAGTGGGCACGGGCAGCAATGGCTTAGCTTTGAGTGTGCGGCGCTTCTTGTTACCATAGCGCGCCTGATGCTAGGCCGTGTCAGACAAATTAAGAATGGTGCAAGAAAAACGCCCTCTGAGCAGAGGAGCCGCATCCCAGCCGGGATAACTCAATGACCTTAGTCACATCACCACCTATCCCGGTTTAAATTATTTATTCAATTCCAACTTTAGGAGCAGCCATGAAAATCGATCGTGCATTGATGAGTGTTATTACCGTGTTACTGGGACTGGTCTGCGCCGGGACCGTACAGGCGGCGGCGCCGGTGACCCACGCCGCCGGCAACCTGGTTTATCTTGGCGTCAAAGGCGGCATCATGAGCAACGATGCCCAGGGCGCGGACAATGCGTTCAATATTGGTGCCTACGGCGGTTACAACCTGCTGGGCGAAGGGGCACGCTATCCGAAAAATCTGGGCGGCGGCACTCTGTCGGTGGAGGGCGAGTTCACCGTCACCGCCATAAAGGGTGACACGCGCAACTACGGCGACTGGAATATCATGACCCTGGCGGGATATGCCGCTTATCGTTTCCCGCTGCAGAACAAATTTTATCTCAAAGGCAAGGCCGGGGTACGTTGGCAGGATATTGATACCGATGGGCAGGTGAGTTGGAGTGGTTCCGATACCGGTCTTTCCGTTGGCCTGGGTGGCGGCATGAAGCTCGGTCAGGGAAACATCGAGGCGGAAATCACCCTTATCGAGAACGACATCACTTTTGTCAGCCTGGGTTATATTTTCTGACCCCAGCCTAGACACAAGAGCTGTCACAAACCCGGCCGCAGGCCGGGTTTTTTGTTTTGGCTGACCCGGCTCAACTGGACTGGGCGGGGAATGCGGTTACAATATCGCCCACCCCGGGCTGGGCCGACTCAGTCACATCTTTTAAGGGTACAGCCTGTGGCAGCAGGATAGCTTTTCCTACGGCAGTGCGGAGAAATAATGCTTTACCTGTGGCTCAAATCCCTACACATCATTTTCATGGTGACCTGGTTCGCCGGGTTGTTTTATCTGCCGCGCCTGTTTGTTTATCACAGCATGAGCGACGACCAGATCAGCCGTGAGCGCTTTAAAATCATGGAACGGAAATTGTTCTACGGCATAATGACACCTGGTGCGGTACTCACGGTTATCTTCGGCACCTGGCTGTGGCTCAGCGACAGCCAGAGGTTTTCCGGCATGTGGTTGGAGGTCAAGCTGGGCCTGGTGCTGGCACTGATTGTTTATCACGTCTATTGCGGCCGGCTGCTGGCGGACTTCAAACACGACCGTAACCGTCACGGCCATGTGTTCTACCGCTGGCTCAACGAGTTTCCGGTGCTGCTGTTGATACCGGTGGTGCTGCTGGTGGTGTTCAAACCCATGCAGCCCTAGTCACGGCCAGCGGGTCCTTACCCACAAAAAGAAATA
>JANNJF010000547.1:0-11391 GCA_031405715.1 Gammaproteobacteria bacterium
GCCGGATGATCCCAAGTCCTTCGCCGCCATGCGCTACACGGAGTCGCGCCTCACGCAATTCTCCCAGGTGCTGTTGTCGGAGCTCGGCCAGGGCACGGTGGACTGGCTGCCGAATTTCGATGGCACCCTGGAGGAGCCACGCGTGATGCCGGCGCGCCTGCCGCATGTGTTGCTCAACGGCACCATGGGTATCGCCGTCGGCATGGCCACGGATATCCCGCCGCACAACGTGAAAGAAATCGCCTCGGCCTGTGTGCACCTGCTGGAGAAGCCGGACGCCTCGGTGGCGGAACTGTGCAAACACGTGAAGGGTCCGGACTACCCGACGGAAGCGGAAATCATCACGCCCAAGGCCGACATCCGCGCGATCTACCAGACCGGTAACGGTTCGATCCGCGCCCGCGCCCGCTGGGAAAGCGAAGACGACAACATTATCATCACCGCGTTGCCGTATCAGGTGTCGGGCTCCAAGATCCAGGTGCAGATCGCCGACCAGATGATTCAGAAAAAGCTGCCCATGGTGGAGGATTTCCGCGACGAGTCCGATCACGAAAACCCCACGCGCCTGGTGATCGTGCCGCGCTCCAACCGGGTCGACCGCGTGGAACTGATGGCGCATCTGTTCGCCACCACCGATCTGGAACGTTCCTATCGCGTGAACCTCAATATGATCGGCCTCGCCGGCCGGCCGCGGGTCTATAACCTCAAGGACCTGCTCACGGAGTGGCTGCAGTTCCGCACCGAGACCGTGCGCCGGCGTCTGCAACACCGCCTGGACAAGGTGTTGGCACGCCTGCACATCCTGGACGGCATGCTCATCGCCTACCTCAATCTCGATGAGGTGATCCGCATCATCCGCAGCGAGGACGAGCCCAAGCCGACGCTGATGAAGCGCTTCAAGCTCACCGAGATCCAGACCGACTACATCCTCGATACCCGGTTGCGCCACTTGGCCCGACTGGAAGAGATGAAGATCAAGGGCGAGCAGAAAGAGCTGGCCGAGGAGCGCGACGGGCTGGAGAAGGTATTGGGTTCCCGCACGCGTCTTAAGAACACGGTGCGCGACGAGATCATCGCCGACGCCGAAACCTTCGGTGATGCGCGTCGCTCGCCCATCGTCGAGCGCGAGGCCGCCAAGGCCATCGACGTAACTCAGTTGTTGCCGACGGAAGCCATCACGGTGATCCTGTCGGAGAAGGGCTGGGTGCGTTCCGCCAAAGGACACGAGATGGATCCCACGGCGATTGCCTATAAAGCCGGTGACGCGTACCAGCAGGCAGCGCGGGGCAAGAGCAATCAGCAGGTTTTATTCCTCGATTCCACCGGACGCACCTATTCCATGCCGGCGCACAAGTTGCCCTCGGCACGCGGCCTGGGCGAACCGCTGACGGCGACCTTTAGCCCGCCGCCGGGCGCGAGTTTTGTCGGCGTTATGATGGGTCTGCCGGAGGATTTGTATTTGTTGTCGAGCGATGCCGGTTATGGCTTCATCGCCAAACTTGAGGATCTCGCTGCCAACAAGAAGGCCGGCAAGGGTGTGATGAAGGTGCCCAAGGGCGCCAAGGCCTTAACGCCGCAACACGTGCTCAACCTGGACGAAGACTGGCTCGCCGCCGTGACCACCCAGGGCCATCTGCTGGTGTTTATGGTGGCGGAGCTGCCGCAGATGCCCAAGGGTAAGGGCGACAAGATCATTAATGTGCCGAGTGCTAAGGTGGCTAGTCGCGAGGAGTATGTTGCCGGCGTCGCCGTGTTCCAGGAAGGGCAGGGCCTGACGCTGCGCACCGGCAAGGGTGAACTCAAGCTGAAGCCGGGGGAGGGCATCGATCACTATGTGGGTGAACGGGCGTTGCGTGGGCTGAAGCTGCCGCGTGGTCATCAGGAAGTGAAACGGATTGAAACTGAAGTGAAGAAGTAGATACCACCTCGCCGCTACCTGTCATGCGGGAGCAAGCTCCCGCTTTAATGTGTAGTGCCCTATCTAAGAGCCAGCTAGTGTGTAGTGCCCTACCTAAGAGGTATATTAAAAGCGGCGATGGCCACTAGTTCAATTTCAGCTTGTCCTGACTTAATCGCTGCGTTTGCGCCCCGAGCAGCGCGGTGAGCTCCTCCGCCGGCAGTGGCCGGCTGAAAAGCAAACCCTGCATCAGGTGACAGCCGCGGGCGCGCAGGAAGTCGCGCTGCGCCTCGGTCTCCACGCCTTCGGCGACGACGTCGAGCTTGAGGCTCTGGGCGAGCACGATGATGGCGGCGGTAATAGCGCTGTCGTCTTCATCCCCCGGTATGTCGTGCACGAAGCTGCGGTCTATCTTGAGGGTGTCAATGGGGAAGCGGCGCAGGTAGCTGAGTGACGAATAGCCGGTGCCGAAGTCGTCGATCGCCAGACGCACACCCATGGTCTGCATCCGATCCAACATGGCCAGGGTGCTGGCGGCGTGCTGCAGCAGCAGGCCTTCGGTGATTTCGAGTTCCACCAGGTGTGGATTGCAGTCCAGTGCCTTCAGGTTGCGTTCGAGCGTGCTCGTCAGCTCGCCCTCCGCCTGGAACTGACGTGGCGACAGATTGACCGCCATGCGCAGCTGTGGCCAGCCGGCGAGGTGCCAGGCGCGCAGTTGCGCGCAGGCCGTGTCCAGCACCCATTCCCCGGCCGGCACGATCAGGCCGGTTTCCTCCAGCAGCGGGATGAAATCATTCGGCAGGACCAGGCCGAAGTCCGGGTGCTGCCAGCGCAGCAGCGCCTCGACACCGACGATGCCGCCGCTTGCGACATCGAACACCGGCTGGTAATGCAGGCGCAGCTCGCTGCGTTCGAGTGCGTGGCGCAGGCTCGACTCCAGGGTCAGGCGCTCGAAGGCGCGCGCACTCATGTCGGCCGAGTAGAACTGGTAGGTGTTCTTGCCGAGTTCCTTGGCGCGGTACATGGCGATGTCGGCATTCTTGAGCAGCGTGGTGGAATCTTCGCCGTCGTTCGGGTACAGGCTGATGCCGATGCTGGCGGTGATGTACAGGCGTTGATCGTCGATTTCGAACGCCGGTGTCAGCGCACCCAGGACTTTCAGTGCGATGCTGCGGATGTCGTTTTCGCTGGCGACGTCGTCCAGCAGGATAACGAATTCATCGCCGCCGAAACGTGCCACCGTGTCCCCCGCGCGCACGCTGTTGCTGAAGCGTGTGGCCAGCTGCTGCAGCAGCAGGTCGCCGGTCTCATGGCCGAGGGTATCGTTGATGGTCTTGAAGCGATCCAGGTCGACAAACAGCAGTGCCACGATGCGCTCGTGCCAGCGCGCACGTCCCAGCGCCTGTTTCAGGCGGTCGAGTAGCAGTACACGGTTGGGTAGCTCGGTGAGCGCATCGTGCTGCGCCATATACTGCAGACGTTCCTGGGTCTGCATGCGTTCCGTGACGTCCTTGCCGGTGGCGACGAAATGTGTCACGTGGCCTCCGCTGTCCTTGAGCGGCGTGATGGTCTTCTCTTCGTAGTACAGGTTGCCGTTCTTGTGGCGGTTGATGAACACCTCGCTGAATACCTGGCCCGCCAGTATCGTCTGCCAGAGCTTTTCGTAGAACGCCGCACCCTGCTTACCGGATTTCACCAGGCGCGGTGTCTGGCCGATGGCCTCGGCCTGGGTGTAGCCGGTCATGTGTGCAAACGCCGGATTGACGTACTCGATGACGCCATTGCGGTCGGTGATGGTGACGGCATCGGCGGTTTGTTCGATGGCGCTGGAGAGTTTGTACATCTGCGCCTCGGTGCGCCGGCGCTCGCTGATGTCGAGCAGGAACACCAGGCCGGCGGGTTCACCCTGCCAGGTGGTTTTGGCCGCGCTGATTTCCACCGGTACTTCCTGACCCTGCTTGGTCAGGAACACGGTCTCGTATACCGACGCCGCGGGTTTTCCTTCCATGCGTTCACGGAAACGGAGCATTATCCTGTCATAGTCGCTGGGATGTACCAGTTCTTTGATGCCGGTGGCGCGCAACTCCTCCTGCGTGTAGTCCAGCATTTTTAACAGCTGGTTGTTGGCGAATACATGTTTGCCCTGATAGTTGACTAAAATGCCGACATTGGCGTTCTCGGTGAGTGCGCGAAAGTTTGCTTCGCTCTCGGCCAGGGCCTTCTCTGCGCGCTTGCGCGCCTCCATCTCCTCCTGGCCTTGGAGCGCATAGCCGATGTCCTCGGTCAGATCCTCGAGTAACGCGACCTCGTCCTGGTTGAACGCTTCGGGCATTGCGGAGTACACGTTTACCGCACCGATGACCTGCCCGGCGACACGCAGCGGGATCGCGGCGGAGGAGGAGTAGCCATGGTTGCGCGCCATCTCCCGCCATGGCGCGAAATGCTCATTCTGCTCGGCGTCTTGATTGATTACTGCTCGACCTTCGCGAATGGCCGTGCCAGTTGGCCCCTGTCCTAAAGGCGTGTCATCACAGCGTATGTTGATGTTTTCAATGTAGCCCTCCTCGACACCGGCAGACGCTATGGGCTGGACCGTGCCGGTGGAGTAGTCCGCCAGGCCGATCCAGGCCATGCGGTACTCGCCATGCTCTAGCAGCACGCGGCAGGATTCGTTCAGTAGACCTTGACGCGTACGTTCGCGCGCCATCAACTGGTTGATCTCGCTGGTGGTGCGGAGCAGGCGGTTGAGCTGCAGGATGCGCTGTTCGGTCTGCCTGCGTTGGGTGATATCGGTGATCATGGCGAAGGCGCCGACGTACTGACCGTGCGCGTCCGTCACCGGTACCGTATTGACCAGTGTGTAGACCTGGCTGCCGTCCTTGCGCCGAAACTTGAAATCGTGCTGTTCGGCGTTGCCCTGGCGGCGGTGCTCGACATTGCGTGCGGCGATGGTCTTGGCCTCGTCGTCCATGAAGACGAACAATGTCTGGCCCAGCATTTCTTTTACTGTATAGCCGAGCATGTCTGCCATCATCTGATTGACGAAGGTCGTCCGGTTGTCGGCATCGATCTGCCAGATACCTTCATGCGCCGTTTCCACGATGGTGCGATAGCGCGCTTCGCTCGCGCGCAAGGCCTGTTCCGCGTGCGCGCGTTCCAGCTCGGCCGCGGCGCGGGTGGCGAAGATCTGCAGTGTGGAGGCGATGCGCTCGTGCTGTTCGACCGGCCGACGGAACAGGACGGTGATCAGGCCCAGCGCCTGCCGGCTGGAGTCGAACAGCGGCGTGCCGATATAGGCCTCGATGCCCATCTCGACGAGCATATGATCCGTGGGAAACTCTACCTGCACGCCGCGTTGATAGGAACAGGGTTGGCGTCCCACCACGTTCTCGCAGGGCGTGCCTGTCAGTGGGTACTCGAAGTTGGCGACCGGCTGGCCCTTGGCATTCACCGCGATGGTGCGTATCCGGTCGGTCGTGCCGGGCATCAACTCACCCACGAACGCGTAATCGGCGTCCAGGGTCTTGGCCAGATGCGCCACCAGCGAATGGAAGAACGACTCGCCGATGCTGGCGGAAACCCCGCGGGCAATCTGCAGCAGCTCTTCCTCGGCACGCCGGCGTTCGGTCAGGTCGCGGAACACCGTGACCCGCACCGGGCGGCCCAGATAGGTGGTTTGCCGCCCGTGCAGTTCCATGGGAAAGCGCGTGCCGTCGGCGCGTTGGCCGATAATCTCGTAGGGTTCTTCGGAACCGCTACGGATGTGTTGCAGGACGGTTTCGCTGAATTCGGGGACACAGAAATCCAGCACACTGCGGCCAATGATGGCGTCACGCGGTACGCGCAGAATGGCCGCGCCGCGCTCATTCATGTCGATGATGCGGCCGTCCACGGCGACCACGATGCCTTCGAACGAGACCGCGGCCAGGCTGCGAAACCGTTCCTCACTGGCGGTGAGCTCCGCGTACCGCTCGTGTTCCAGATTATTGCGGTGCCAGCGATGTAGCAGCAACAGGGCCGAGACGATGATCAAAAAGATCGGCACCGCCGCCGGTTCATTGTGCGGCGGACTGATGCCCAAGGCAGGGAGTACCAGGGTAACCACCACCAGCAGGAGCAGCGTGGTGATCACCACACCCGTTTTGTTGAACAGCAGCGACGCAAGAAAAAGGCTCAGAAACAGGTAGGCGTAAGCCAGCTCGACCTGCGGCCTCAAGATCACCGCCGCGAAACACCCGACGGCGGTCACGCCGACGGTGAGCGCCGCGCTGGACCGGTAATGACCGGTGCGCGCCAGCCCATAGGCGGCGACCAGGAAAGCGATGGCAATGGCGACCACGACGAAGGTGGGTCCAAAACCCGGAACGAGAGCGAGCTGGATACCGATGCCGACGATGCCGAGGGGGATCAGCAGCAACAACATGCCCGTCAGCAGGCGGATATGGCGGGCACGTTTGGCATCGGTAACCGCCGCGGGGGCATCGGTCAACTGCCGCCAGATGCGCGCCAACCCGGCCATCAACCCGTTGCCCCAGGGGGTTGATGCGGTTGGCGTGCCTGGCTGACCATCCCTGGGCCGTGCGATCTGCATCCGTTCCCTCTTCCCCGTGTAGTCATTGCATTAAACATAGAGACTTATACAGATAGTACGCCAGGTGATGTAGATACTGTATATCAGCATCAAGCCCCCGCCCCACCGCGGCCATCCCCTTTCTTTGGAGTGCGGGAGCTTGCTCCCGCTTTTTAATGTGTAGTGCCCTGCCTAATAGCGATATAAAAAAGCGGCGGCAAGCCGCCGCACTCCGTTATGCCGCCCTGGCGGCTATCACCTCCGTTCCTATAGAGACGGGCATTGCCCACCCTACAACTACTGCAGCCGCGGCTCTGCGCCATTAGTGAAGGCGTCGTATTCAGATAAGAGTAGCAAATTGCACGGTATCTGACACGGGCGCCGCGCGTCAGGGGTGGTTCGCCGTCGTGCCCGGGCCGGTGGTTATTGAGGCCGTGTCGCGCATGGGGCATTATGTTCCGATAGCGATCGAACGAGCCATCCTAAAATATAAATGTATGAATATAAGTATATGAGTGCTATTCCCTCAATTGATGTTGTAAGTCTGGTGTGGTTTGTCGGGGTGTGGGTGGGCTACACCTGGTACGCCGACCGCGCCGCCCGCCGGGCACACTCGCTGCGCGCGGTGATGCATGGCCACCGCTATGCCTGGATGCGGCGCATGCTGCAGCGGGATAACCGCGTGATGGATGTGAATATTCTGCGTAATCTATTGCAGGGCGTGTCGTTCTTCGCCTCGACCACACTGCTGATTCTAGTGGGGCTGGTGACGGTGCTCGGTTCCACGGACAAGGCCATCTCCCTGGTGCACGAACTGCCGTTTGCCGCCAAGGCGACCCTGGTGCAGTGGGAACTCAAGCTGCTGGTGCTGGTGGTGATCTTCGTGCACGCGTTCTTCAAGTTCACCTGGGCGTTGCGCCAGTTCAATTATTGTTCGGTGCTGATCGGTGCCGCACCCATGACCGCCGATGACGGCTACGCCCTGCGCGCGGCGGAGGTAAGCACCCTGGCGTTGAAGGACTTCAATCAGGGGCTGCGCGCGTATTATTTCAGTCTCGCGGCCCTCGGCTGGTTTGTAAACGCCTGGGTATTCATGCTGGCCACCACCCTGGTGATGGGTGTGCTGTACTGGCGTGAGTATCACTCGCAGGCGATGAAGGCCCTGCGGTTCGTCGTATGATATCGAAGAATGAATTCAAGACGGACAGGTCGCCGCCGATGAGTGCGGTTGCATCGACAGACCTGCGCCGTACCTGGGCCTGGGTCGGCATTTATTTCGCCGTGCTGCTGTGGTCGGCAATCCTGCCCAAGGACCGCTTTATCTGGTGGCTGGAGGTGTTTCCCGCACTGCTGGGATTTGGCGTGCTGGCGCTTACCTATCGGCGTTTCCGGCTCACCCGCCTGACCTATGTTCTGATCCTCGCACACTGCATCATCCTCATGGTGGGCGGTCATTACACCTATGCCGAAGTGCCGCTGTTCGACTGGTTGCGGCAGGTGTCGGCACTGGAACGGAATCCCTACGACAAACTCGGCCATTTCGCCCAGGGGTTTGTGCCGGCGATCGTGGCGCGGGAGATCCTGCTGCGCAAGGCCGTGGTGCAGGGGCGTGGTTGGTTGTTTTATATCGTGGTCAGCATCTGTCTCGCCATCAGTGCGTTTTACGAACTTATCGAATGGTGGGTGGCGATCTTCTCCGGTACCTCGGCGGAGGCGTTTCTCGGGACCCAGGGGGATGTCTGGGATACGCAGTCGGATATGGCGTTTGCCTTGGTGGGCGCTATTTTGGCGCTGGTGTTGTTGGGCAGGGTGCATGATCGGCAGTTGGCGGGTTTGCCTTCGCGCACGGGCTAGGTATTTTTTAATTTGCGTAGGTTGGGGTGAGCTTGCGAACCCCAACAGCCTTTGTATTATTGTTGTCGACGCGCTAGCGCGCGGCTTGAACGGCTAATTGCGGGTCCCGCCCCGCGGGCGGGTTACTTTTCTTTGTTTGTGCAAAGAAAAGTAACCAAAAGAAAGCACACCCGGTCGCTCGCCGCGCAAAGAACGCGCGGTCCCCTGTGCTCCTCGCCCCACCGGGGCGCTGCGCAACTCGCCATTCCACTGTCGATGGAATGGCTCAGACAGTGCTCGCGCAAATCCCCCGGTGGGGCTGCGGTGCTCGGCGAGCTTGAACGGGACTTAAAATCTACACTGGAAAAATCTACACCGACCCCTCGCCGCCATAGCGTGGTTGCGCCTGTGCAGGCGCACGTCGACAGATTTGTTGGGGTTCGCAAGTTCACCTCAACCTACCGAACTCTTAGTGGCACTGGAGCGAGGGCATGGGGTTTGAAAAGACCCCGTTCGAGCTCGCCGAGCACCGCAGCCCCACCGCGGGGTTTCCGCGAGCACTGTTTGAGTAACGCCATCGACAGTGGCGTTACGAGTTGCGCCGCGGCCCGGTGGGGCGAGGAGCACAGGGGGCCGCGCGTTCTTTGCGCGGCGAGCGACCGGGTGCCCTTCTCTTTGGTTACTTTCTCTTGGGCAAACAAGAGAAAGTAACCCGCCTGCGATGCACATGGATGTGCGAGTGCCGCGGAGCGCATGGATGCGCGAGAGCGGCCGGGGCGGGACCCGCAAGTAGCCGCTAAGACCGCGCGGCAGCGCGTCGACAATAATACGCGGGAGCGAGCTCCCGCACTCCAAACTCCAGGTCCGGACGTCCCCGTGTACAATACGCCCCATGCGTATCGCAGCGATTGTGGAATATGACGGCTCGGCCTTCTGCGGCTGGCAGTGGCAGGACAACGCCCCCTCGGTGCAGGCGGCGGTGGAGGCGGCGCTGTCCAAGGTGGCCAACGCGCCGGTGCGCGTGATCACCGCCGGTCGCACCGATAGCGGCGTGCACGCCAGCGGTCAGGTGATCCATTTCGATACCGCGGTGCAGCGCACCCCGCATGCCTGGATACGCGGCGCCAATAGCCATCTGCCTCCCCAGGTGGCCCTGCTGTGGGCCAAGGAAATCGATCCGGAATTCCACGCACGTTTCTCCGCCACGGGCCGCGGTTATCGCTACGTCATCCTCAACCGCAGCATCCGCCCGACGTTTCTGGCGCGGCGCGTGACCCACGAGTACCGGCCGCTGGACGCGGCGCGCATGCAGCAGGCGGCGGACTTGCTCGTCGGCACCCACGACTTCAGTTCCTACCGCGCCATGCAGTGTCAGGCCAAGAGCCCGGTGCGCGAATTGCGTCGACTGGAGGTGCGGCGTGAGGGCGACTTCGTCACCCTCACCGCCGAGGCCAATGCCTTCCTGCATCACATGGTGCGCAACCTCGCCGGCGTGCTCATGACCATCGGCGCCGGCGAACGCGAACCGGACTGGGCGCGGCAGGTGCTGGCGGCGCGCGACCGCACCCTCGGGGGTATCACCGCCTCCCCCGATGGGCTGTATCTCGTGACGGTGGACTACCCGGAAGCCTTTGGTATCCCTCGGCTTTCGCAGGCCTCGGGCGTCTGGTAAGCTTGCCCGCTTAACTTAAGGTTCGCTATGCGCACGCGTGTAAAAGTCTGTGGAATCACCCGGGTCGGGGATGCACTGGCGGCCGCGGCGGCGGGCGTCGATGCCATCGGGCTGGTGTTTGCCGAGGCCAGTCCGCGCCACGTCAGTATCGAACAGGCGCGCGCCCTGTGTGCGGCGCTGCCGCCGTTTGTCACTGCGGTGGGCCTGTTTGTGGACGCCACGCCGGCGCACATCCGCGAGGTGCTCGGGCAGGTGCCCCTCGACCTGTTACAATTCCACGGCCAGGAAACGCCGGAGCAGTGCCGCGGCTACGGCCGACCTTATATAAAGGCCATTGCCATGCGCGCGGGCGTGGACCTGGGGTTGGAGGCGCGCCGCTACGCCGACGCGGCGGGCCTGCTGTTGGATGCCTACAGTCCCAGGTTGGCGGGCGGCACCGGTCAGGTGTTCGACTGGGCACAGGCACCACGGGATTTCGGTCTGCCCATCGTACTGGCCGGCGGCCTGACGCCGGAGAATGTGGCGGCGGCCATCCGCCAGGTACAGCCTTACGCGGTGGATGTGAGCAGTGGCGTGGAACAGAGTAAAGGTATTAAGGACGCGGCCAAGGTCGTGGCATTTATGCGGAGTGTGAACGAATGACTTATGCATTGCCCGACGCACGTGGACATTTCGGCCAGTACGGCGGCATGTTCGTCGGCGAGACCCTGATGCAGCCACTGTTGCAGCTGCGCGCGGCGTATGAACGCTATCGCAACGATCGTGAGTTCCAGGAGGAATTCGCCGAGGAACTGCGTCTGTTCGTCGGTCGCCCCAGCCCCTTGTATCCCGCCGAGCGCCTCACCGCCCTGTGCGGCGGCGCGCGCATTTATCTCTAGGGCGAAGACCTGAATCACACCGGCGCGCACAAGATCAACAACACCGTCGGCCAGGGCCTGCTGGCCAAGCGCATGGGCAAGAAACGCATCATCGCCGAGACCGGCGCCGGTCAGCATGGTGTGGCCTCCGCCACCGTGGCGGCGCGCCTCGGCATGGAGTGCGTGGTGTACATGGGCGAGGAGGACATGAAGCGCCAGGCGATCAACGTCTATCGCATGAAGCTGCTGGGCGCGACAGTGGTGCCCGTGACCTCCGGCTCGAAGACGCTGAAAGATGCCCTGAACGAAGCCATGCGCGACTGGGTCACCAATGTTGAGGACACCTTCTATATCATCGGCACCGTCGCCGGGCCGCACCCGTATCCCGCCATGGTGCGCGACTTCCAGGCGGTGATCGGCGCCGAGGTGCGCTATCAGATCATGGAGTTCGAGGGCCGCTATCCCGATGCCCTGGTGGCCTGTGCCGCCCTCTCAACGCTGTTGAGAGTTTTGATGCGTCGTGGTCTATCGACCACCTCGCTGGGCGGCAATCGCAAGCAAT
>JANNJF010000548.1:0-7722 GCA_031405715.1 Gammaproteobacteria bacterium
GCACCGAGGCACCCAGGGTATTCATCGCCGTTACGACGCAGTAGTAGGCCGTGTTGTTAGTCTGCGGCATGGTGTAGGACGTTGTGGTAACGCCGCTTTTGACGAGATTCCCGGGCGTGGGCATCACGCCCGGCGCGGTGCTGCAGTAAATGTTGTAGGTCACCGGTCCGCCCGCGGTTGCACCGGTGACCGGCCGCCAGTAAAAGCTGGATTGGTTGTCGCTGGCGAGACCGATGAGGCTAGCCACGACAGGCGGAGCGTCGATGTGATTGACGGTGATGTTCACTTCCGCACTGTTGCTGACACCCGTTACCGTGCTCACCGTGAGCTTGAAGGTGAATGTGGTACTGGACGGAGGGTTGGCCCCGAAACGGTAGGTAAACGTCGGTGTTGCGGTATTGGCGCCGTTGAGGGCCACCGTGGGGCTACCGCCCGTTTGTGTCCAATTGTAGGCGGTGATCGGACCATCGGAACTGGTCGATGCGCGGCCATCCAGGGTGACAGTCGTTCCTTCATCCACGGTCTGCGCCGCTCCTGCATTGGCGATGGGCGCTGCCACGGCAACCTCGCGCATGGCCACCGTCTTGCCGCTGAGATAGGCGTACTCTTTGAATTGACTGCCGACGACAAACTGAGCGCCGGCCTGGTCGTATTCCCCCAGAAGATCACCATTCCGGGCGTACACGGAGTAGGTGGTCTGTCCATTCACGATTGCACTGACGCGCAGGTTGTTGGCATCGTAGCCGAAGGCAGCGGTGGCAGCGCCACTGACGGAGCGCAGGTTTGAGGCGTCGTCATAGTTGAAGGTATGACCATTGCGACTGGCCACGTTGCCATACACGTCGTAACCGTAGCTGTAGTTTTGACTGCCGGAGATGGAGGTTAGGCGATTGGAGGTGCCCTGATAACGATAGGTCAGTGATTCGGTACCGAGGGTTTTGCTGTAGAGGTTCCCGGCCTGGTCGTAGCCGAAGCTGCCTAGCCCCCAAGGACCGTTGGCCGTGGTGAGACGATCGATGCCGTCGTAGTCGAGGGTCAGGTCGTTGTTGCTGACTGCATCTGTGATGCTCTTTACATTGGCCTTGCCGTCGTAATCGTAGGTCAGGTCCATGATGCTCGCATCCGCATAGATGCGTTTTGTCCACATGCGTGATGTCAGCGTCGTATTCACCGTATGACCGTTGGCGTAAACGATGGCGCTGGGCTGCCCTGTAGGGTGATATGCGACCTGATTGACGAAGGGCGTGGCCTTGCTTGGACGTCCCAGGGCATCCGGGGCGTAGCTCACCGTCTGGCCGCTGGGATAGGTGATGGTGTCGAGAAAATCGAGGGTAGTGTAGCGGTAACCGATATTGAATTGTTTTATCCCATTGAGTCCTGGGCCAGCGACGTTCAGCTGTTCGCTCAATAGGTTGTCGTTCGCGTCGTAATTCGTATACAGCCGCTCGCTGATATTGCTGCTGACTACCCGTTTGACATTGCTGTTTTCATCAAACTCATAACTGACAGAAGGAGTCGGTGCGGGATAGGCAATATAGCGCAATCGATCGAGCCCGTCGTATTTGTAAGTGGTGATACCAGAGTTCTCCACTTGGCGCGTGGCCATATTGCCGACGCCATCGCGCGTGAAGGTGGTCACGCCAGTCTCGGGGTTCGTTTCGGTAAGAAGGAAATTGGTAACAGGATCGTAAGTATAGGAGCGCGTCAGCCCGCCCTGGGTCACCGTTTTGATCTGCCCCAAGACATTGCGGGTAAATACTGTGCTGCCCTCCGCGGGGGTGTCCACCTGCATCAACACACGGTCCTTGTCGGGATCCCCGTAGGCCCGGTAGGAATAGGTCGAAAGCTTGCCCCGCTCATCGGTCACCTTGACGGTGTTGTTCAGCTGATAGTCGAGTTTTTTCCAAGTGCCATCCGCATGATCGATGCGTGTGGTGCGACCCAGCACATCAGTGACAAAGCGGTCGCCTGCGGGAAGTGTTACTGGGACATAGGGACAGGTTCCGGCGAAGGGGTAAGATTCGAATGACATCCGGCCGAAGGAGTCATACTGCACTATCTTGGTGACATGCGGATTGGGCCCGCTCGCATAGGTATCGACACACAGCACCCGCCCGAAACCGTCGTAGACCGTGTCTTCGGTATACCCGCCGCGCGTGACCGTGCGCTTGTAATTGCCGCCTGACAGGGCGCGGGTGATGCCCACGTTGTCGCCAATGGGGTGTACGATCAGCTTCAGCTGATTCATGGCATCGTAGTCATAGTTGGTCGTGTAGCCACGGCCATTGGTCTGGGATTTCACCGTGCCGGTATCATTCACTTCGCGCGAAGTCGTGATGTTGTTGGTGTTGTCGACCTGCTGGATATCGAGTCTCGGTAACCCGCGGAAATAATCTTTGTGGGTGGTGATGAAGCCGCGACGATTCTTTTCTGTTTCAATATCCCCTAGTGGTGTGTAGGTGAATTCGTGATATACCCCGTGTTCTGACTGCCAGCGCAGGTTGGCATTGGTCCAGTCATACTGACGATAAATCTTCAGGCCGTAGTCGTCACCGACGCTTTCTATAATAGTCTGATCAAAAAACCAGACCTGTTGGGGCGAGGCGGGATACCAGGTTAGATCGGTGACGCGGGTGTCCTGACCGGTTTCAGTAATCCTCAACGGTCGCGTGTCAGTACTGAGTATTCCACTGGTAAGCTTTTCATACGCATACTGGGTTGTGTAAGCGGTCCCGTCCCGTGTAATGGTGCGGGTCTTCATCTGTGGGTAAAAGACGTTATTGTCCGACACGGCAAATGGCAGCAGGCCATAAGGTTCCGAAGAAATTAAGTAGGGCGCTTGCCAGGTGTACTCCACGGTATTGACGAGCTTCGCTCCCGTAGTCGGAGAAACGTCGTACGTGTCCTTTTTCAGCAGAAGTCCGAAGCGCCATGCTCCATAATCCCCGGCGCTATTGGCTAGTTGTAGGGCGATCGCACGCTTAATGCCGTAGTGCGTGTAAATCTCTTTGCCTTCCGGAAAGGTGACGGTGGTGACATCGTTCTGTTGCGGATCGCTGCCCGGGGCATAGGTGTAATTCCAGGTCCCGGTTTTAATGCCCGTGCCGCTTTGGGTCTTGGTCTGTACGCACACCGATCGATAGCGACTGGCAGGATCCTCAAACTGTGCGCCACCGAAGTCGACGTGCAAATACGTGTAATCGATAATGGCACCGTACGGGTAGGTAATAGTCTTTAGCGCCCATGGCCCCACCGTTCCCGAGTTTGCATCGTTATAACCATATTTCCAGGCCAGTCCATCAGGGCGTACCACCTTAGTCAGCAATTTATGGTTGGCGCTGTCGCCGACGGGCGTATATTGATAGTCCCACACCTGACCGGCGTTACCATCGCTGCGAATGACGGTGATGGTCTTCAAGGTGTTATCGGTGTTGTAGGCGAAATCCACTTCGCGCTGATCATTGCTGGTGATCTTGTCGATCAATGCATGGGTGCCGATACGTTGTGTACTGGGGAGATACGTGATGGTCAGGGAGTTGCCGCGGGGATCCTCAATCTTTGTCGGGTACCACGCCGTAATCAAGACAGGGGCGGTCACATCGCCCATGTACGATGTCTCAAACGAAGCCGATAAGTGATTCATGGTGTACTTCAGGCCGTTGGGTGCGTAAACAATCAGGCCGTCTCCCGTTGGCGCGCAATTGGCAAGCCAAGCGTTCTTGGTAACGAAGGTGGCAACTCCCGTGGCGCTGACGGTGAGAATCTGATGGCTGCCGTCCGGCAGCTCGAGGATGGCGTCGTCGGCGGTCGAGTGCCCAATGATCGTCAAGCCGGTCTCGCATATCGTGTTTCCGACGGTTTGTGCTTTGACCACGCGACCAAAACCCATGGTCCACCCCACTCCGTACGGGGTGGGCGCCAGGAGTGTTTTTGGATAAGGCGGGAAGGAGTAACCATTGGGACGCGTGAACCAGACATTGCTGTTGTAATGACGTTCCAGCTTGATGTCGAGCCCGCCGTTGCCCGGGACAAACACATCAGTGTATGACAGGCTCAAGCCGCCGGAGAACGGGTCGACAGACTCGTGCGGCGCGCCGGAAAACGATTGTTGGCGGTTCTCACTGACGCCGGGCTCGGCATAGGGATGGGGTAGCAGCGACTCGGTGGCGTAGCTGGGCGTTGAATAGGTGAATGGACCTAGGGCGAGTACGGCTGTCAGGATTGCCCAAGTACTTGGTATGCGAAAAGTGCTGGTGGTCTTGCGTGCCCCACTCTTGGTGACACGAATGCTGCGGACGGGTTGACGACAGGCACCCTCTGATAATGGCAAGACAGTAACCAGCGTGTGCATATTCATTATCTCCCTATCCCTTATTCTTGGTTCTGGCTTACCACGTCTTCGTGCTACGCCGTGCCGTTTTTTATTTGACTCGCGACGTAATGTGCCCGACCAGGATGGTTCGCACCGATCGGAGACACGGTTCTACTATTATTTATCTGCGGGCGTTTTCATTTCCTGCGGTGTCGCCAATGTTTGCGCCGGCGTAGCGCCTCGCAGGCTGACCACGGGCTTGGGGGCCGGGGATTCGGCACGTTCGCGCATTTCCACCGGGGCTGTCGTCGTCAGCCTCGGAACGGGGACGTTCTTTTTGGCTTGTGTCCCCGATGGCTGCTTTTGCCGCACTTGCTTCCCTTTCTTTTTCGCCTTGGCTTTTTTCTGATCCGACGCGGTCTTCGTCAGTGAATCCTGCCCGGCAGGTGGCGGCAGCGCGATGCTGCTTTGGTCTGCCTGGTCTGGCACGTTCACCGCTGAGCCATCATTCCCACGGACCATCAACGGTAGCGTGAGGGAAAACTGCATAGCCACAGTGACAATTAATAACTTTCTCATTCCCCTTTCCCCCCAAGTAGCCCCGATGCAGACTCTTTGGCCAATGGAAGCCGATGGTAGCGTGTTAGCTCAACCCTACAGAGGGTACAGCCATCTGAAATTACGCTGTAGACGAACCGAGGAGTGGATGCCGAAGCATCACCCGTACAACTTGTTCATCGGTGAGTTTTTATCCGAAAGTTGCCGGGCAGAGAAGCGACAAGCGCGTGCTCGAGCATTATTTTAATATCCCCCTCAAACGATCCTTGCTGTCAGGATTGGAGCAGGTCATTAACCATAGGTCAAGCGGATATTATCTACGAACCACAAACTGTTGCTAGAATGTACCTTATAAATTGTATCGCTGAGATTCTCGGTCTGAGTTAGAATTGTTCTTCATATCCTGAGTGATATTTTGGCTTTGTTTCGAAATATTCCGCGGTCAACGTAGTATTCGGACCTATCAACAAAAATCATTAGGCTAATCAGGAGAAGGTGTTGTCTGAAAATGTAATCGGGATGGGCAGTCGCGTCACCCTGCAGTTCACTCTGTGCATCGCCGGCGGCCTGGTTGTCGATACCACCGACCAGGATGAGCCCCTGACCATCGTCATCGGGCAGGGCGACATTGCTGAAGGCCTGGAAAAATATCTTATCGGCCTCGCCGTCGGTGAGCAGCGTCACTTTGATATCCCGGCGGGCGAAGTGCATGGACTGGCGGACCCAGACGCGCAGCACGTTTTTGCCCGCGCCGATTTCCCCGCGGACATGGACTTGGCCCCGGGCATGGTCATGGGTTTTGCCCTGCCCTCCGGCGAGGAGGTGCCGGCCCTGATACTGACGGTGGATGAAGACAGCGTGCAGGTGGATTTCTCCCATCCCCTGGCGGGGCATGACCTCAGTTTCGACGTGGAGATCCTGGCGGTGGAGTCGGTGTAAGCCAGGCGGCGCCGTACACGGCCTGCATAGACCTGCGTACCAAATCCGATCATAATCGGCATCCCATTAAGACCCACAACGGTTGATCCCTGCCATGCATCTGGTCATTGCCAATCCCCGCGGTTTTTGCGCCGGTGTCGATCGCGCCATCGAGATCGTGGAGCAGGCCTTGGCGCGTTTTGGCGCGCCCATCTATGTGCGCCATGAGGTGGTACACAATCGTTTTGTGGTGGACAACTTGCGCGCCAAGGGCGCGGTGTTTGTCGAAGAGCTGGACGACGTGCCGGACGACGCCACGGTCATCTTCAGCGCCCACGGCATACCCCAAGCGGTGCGGCAGGAAGCGGAGCGCCGCGGGCTGAAGGTGTTCGACGCCACCTGTCCCTTGGTGACCAAGGTGCATATGGAGGTGATCCGTCACCGCAAGGACGGCACGGAGTGCGTGTTGATCGGGCACGCCGGCCATCCCGAGGTGGAGGGCACCCTGGGACAGGCGGACGGCGGGGTGTACCTGGTGGAATCCGAGGCCGACGTGGCCAGGCTCACGGTGCAGAACCCGGACAGCCTGGCCTACGTAACCCAGACCACCTTGTCGGTGGACGATACGGCGCGGGTCATCATTGCGCTGCGTGCACGCTTCCCCGCGATCCAGGGTCCACGCAAGGACGATATCTGTTACGCCACGCAGAACCGTCAGGATGCCGTGCGAAAATTAGCGGCGGGCTGCGATGTGGTGCTGGTGGTGGGCTCCGCCAACAGCTCTAATTCCAATCGCCTGCGCGAGGTGGCCGAGGGGCAGGGTGCGCGCAGCTACATGATCGATGGACCGGATGATTTGCAACGCGCCTGGCTGGAGGGTGCTGCGCATGTCGGTCTGACCGCCGGCGCGTCGGCGCCGGAGGTGCTGGTGCAGCAGGTGGTGACGCGCCTGCGGGAGTGGGGGATTACGCGTGTCGATGAGCAGGCGGGTGAAGTGGAGACGGTGATCTTTCCGGTGCCGCGGGAGCTGCGGGCGCCACGCTAGCACTGGCGGCGACCAAGAGGTTCCGTTTCAGAGAGCCTCTGCCTCGGAGTCCGCATTTAGTTGCGCCAGCAACGGGGGGTGACAGGCCCCGTCTGTCCCTTGGTCCCGATATTATCGAGCGTCAACGATGCGCAATCGGTATCGTTGGTCGCCTGCACGCCCTGCGGTATCGCCGTCAGCGTGAAGGCGGTGCCTGTAGCGTTTGTGACAATGCGGATCACGTAATTTCCGCCCTCTGAAGTGCTGAGGGTGCCGAGTAAACCGGTACCGACACCGCCCACGCAAACCGGCGCGACAAATGCCGGCGGCGGTGGTGGCTGAAAATTCGAAGCATAGAAATTACACTCGGTAAAAAACTTTTCCTGCAACGCAGCGGTCCGGGTCAGTGCGATCTGCCCGTCGGCGCGGCGTGCCTCGGTGACATAGCGGGTATAGTTGGGATAGCCGAAGGCGGCAATGATGCCGATGATCACAACGACGATCATCAGCTCAATAAGCGTAAAGCCGGCGTGGCGGGTAGAGTTCATGATGTATACCTTATTTACCGATGTTCCATTTGTTTTCAGCCTAAGCGCCGGGCACCATTGCCTGCCGCCACTCTTGTCTCTCGATTTCACCATTCACCGGCACTGCCCAGGCAAGATCGCGCCCGTGAGTCACTCCCCTGATACGGCGGATGTGACCCGTTGGGTTTGCGCGCCCCTATTCGGCAGGTAGTACCCAAAGATCAGTGAGCACACCACCGGCCCCCCGGTAACCCACACGCACACCGGGACGTAACGCGCTCATGCCGGTGGTGCCTTGCGGCGTGTGCACCCGCACAGTGCTGCCGACGGTGAACGAAAGATCACCGATGACGATATTATTCGTCGACTGCTTGGTGTCCATC
>JANNJF010000549.1:0-3712 GCA_031405715.1 Gammaproteobacteria bacterium
GACGCCGGCATCCCGGTCTACAACGTTGCGTGGATCGCAGTGGACGAGAGTAATGGTTCCGGACTGCGCGACTTCACGATCTATGTTTCGGAAGACGACGATGCCTATCTGCCCTGGCTCAGCAATACGTCAGCGGACTCCGGCGTCTATGTAGGCCAGGCAGGAAAATACCCACGACTCGATCGGCCTGGGCGAGGACGGCCCGACGCACCAATCGATCGAGCACGTCTCGAGCCTGCGGCTGATCCCCCAACCTGGACGTGTGGCGGCCGTGCGACACCGTCGAATCGGCGCTGGCCTGGATCGCCGCGGTCGAGCGCGGGGTTACGTCACCGAGTGGCCCCACCGCGCTGGTGTTCTCGCGCCAGAACCTGCCGTTCCAGAAACGCGACGCGCAGGCGCTCGCCGCGATTGCGCGCGGCGGCTATGTGCTCGCCGACTGCCGGGGCAAGCCGCAGGCGCTGATACTCGCCACCGGCTCGGAAGTCCAGCTCGCCATGGACGCGCAGGCGAGGCTCGCCGAGGAGGGCGTGCGCGTGCGCGTGGTCTCCATGCCCTCGACCAGCGTATTCGACCGCCAGGACGACGCTTACCGCGAAACGGTTTTGCCGCGCGGCATACCGCGCGTCGCGGTGGAGGCGGGCGTAACCGCGCTGTGGCACAAGTACGTGGGCCTGCTGGATGGCGCGGTGGTGGGCATGGACCGGTATGGCGAATCCGCGCCGGGTCCCGAGTTGTTCAAATACTTCGGCTTCACCGTGGACAACGTCGTCGCGACGGTGAAGAGCGTATTGAGGTGATCGGGGAAACCTATCCGGTCTTTAACAACCACCCAAAAACCTTTTTATAAATCAGTTGATTGACGCGTACTGGTATTTTGAGTGGCGCGTTTGTTCGTTATTGTGCCCTCAGGCGATCAGTTTCTTGGTGCCCCCTGGCGCCGGGTTGATGGCCAGAGCCTTATAGATCGCCATCGATGGCGGCTCTGCCTGGGTGCTCTTTCGCACATGGATGGTGCGCCCGTCCTTGCGACGCAGGCTGGCGGTCACGCGACGCTGAGTCGAAAGTGTTTCTCTCAGAGTTGCCCAAGAATCGTTTATCCCGGCGGCCTTCAATTTCGTGCGCACGACCTGTACACACTGATACGCGAGCACCGTGATAAACAAATGCCCGTCTGAACGATCTTCCTTTGAGTGAAACACCGGACGCAAGCCCAACTCTCCCTTCAGGCTGCGGAACACACTCTCGATATCGGTGAGCATCGTGTAGGTTCGCCACAGCCGTTCCTCGTCCCACGCCATCTCATTGCTGCGCAAGCAATACACCCCAGGATGAGTGGCCATCGTCCCCTCCACCAGGGACTTCTTCCAGGTGAGCGCGGTGACCGTCTTGCCCGAGGCATTGGTCACCAGATTCACCGCGTAATGTTGACTGGCTCCGCGACTCTTTTGCTTGAGTCGGCCAATGCGCTCCAGAAGTTTGTCGTGGCGCTTCTCGGTGCGGGGCTTTTGCAAGCCATCGACGATCTTTTGCAATCCGGCCTCGAACCCCTGGGTAAAGCGCGTCACCATCGCCGTTTCTTTCGCCTCGCGTCCAGTTGAATGACAATACAGCCGAACTTCCTTGCCATCCTCGCTCACCTCCTTGTGCAGTCGCACGGTCTCACCGCTGTTCGTCTCAATGGCGAGCGCCTGCGTATCGTTAAATTGGCGCGCACCACCGCGTCGCACCACCAGATAGCGGTAAGCGCGCTCGGCCAGCCAGGCCACATTGGCCTCGGTTGCGATGCCCGCATCCATGATGACCAGGGCGCCAGGGGGCGCACCCAGGCCGCTCAGCATGCCCTCCAGGGTTGTGCCCTCGGACACATTGCCGGCGAAGGTCTTGGAGCGACGCACAAAGCCACTGCCATCGAGTACCAGACCCAGTGTCAGCAAAGGGCAATCGCTGCGCTTCTCCTTGGAGCGGCCGTGCCGGGCTTTCGGGTTGGCGGCGGCTTCGCCTTCAAAGTAGGTGTTGGTCAGGTCATACAGGGTGACCGTTTCCTCCAAGCTGAAGAGGGTTTGAACGCCACTGAACAGATGCTCTTCAATCGCAGCGCGATGGTGCATCAGCACATCTGAGGCGCGATACAGGCGCATGTGCGACATGGCCTCGAAATCCACATCGATCAGCTCGCCCAGAGCACTGTGCGTTTGCAGCCAATGCCAAGTGGCCAACTCGGAGGCCGGATGGGCCATGCGAGCGATGAGGTTGCCCAGAATGGCGGCACGCATCACTGCGTTGATGCCCAGTGCGCTCAGTTTCTCGACAAAGCCCAGTTGCGACAGGACCTGGAGCGCGACATGCTCGACCCCGACACAACGCGGTTGCGTTTGTTGCAAGGAATCGATATCGACTTCCTGAAAGTCCGGTGTGGGACGTTCTATCGCTGCCGCGTCGGTCGGGGTGCCCGCAGCGGGGGCCGCCTCCTCCACCTGCGGCGCACGTGCGACCAACTGTCCAACGTAGCGCTGGGCGATGCGCTCGATATGTGCAGGGCATACTATGCTCAGCAGGGTTTCCTGTGGTTGCAGGAGTTGTTCAATGCGGCTACAGAGCAATGGCCAGTGTTCCTGCTTGACAGGGAAGTGCCGTCCCAGATTAAGGACGGTGATCTGGCGCACCTTGCCACCGATGCGCTCGCCCCGAACCAAACGGAAGGTGAAGTAGCCCTCGCCGGTGATGGAGTTGCGGGTTCGGGTTTGACGGATAAACATGTGCCCGATGCTATCGGAGAAGCAAGGGGAAACACTGGTGACAACAAAATATTATGGCACAACAAAACGATCAGAAAACGTGATTATACAATAATCAAATAGTTACATCACATTCACCGACCGAAAAGACGGAATCTTGTTAAAGACCGGTTAAGTAAGTGCCATTCGCCCATGGCCCCCTTTTCCAATCCCCCCATACCAGTGAAAAACCTCGCACGAGAAAGCATCGCGCGAGGTTTTTCAGAGGTTACTTAAGGACGGCTCATCGGCCGCGTATGGACCGCGCCAGCGACGGCACGCCTTTGACCAGTTGTTCGAAATGCTGCTTATCCATTGTCGATATCCTTCATCAGTTGTGCCAGCGTCTTGATCTGCTTTTGCGTCAGATCCGCTTGCGCGCTCTTTACGTAAGCGTAAATCAGGTAGATGTGTTCCTTCGGCACGTGCCGGTAGTAGATCACCCGCGCGCCACCTCGCTTCCCGCGTCCTCTTACATCCCAGCGCAGCTTACGCAAACCGGAGCCGCCAGGGATGACGTCGCCTGCGTCCGGCGTGGCGAGTAAGAAATTTTGCAGGCTGCGCAAATCTTCGTCGCTCCACTGCTCGGTACGAAAAGCGATGAACGGCGTGAGCTCGACGAAGACCATGCCGCCAACTATACGCGGCACGCGTATAGCCTGCAACCTTGACCGAAATACCCGGCGTGTTGGGGACGATTGCCAGGGAAGCTGACAACGCCGACGGTTAGCACTGCTGACGGTTTGAAGCCATGGAACCGACGACTGGGCGGAGCCTGGGTGCGTATTTCGGTGATCGTGATCAACGATTTCGGTTGATCGTGAACAGATGGGGATCGGGTTGCGCGAAGCGAGAGTTTATCGGGTTGTGTTCACGATGGTTGCGAATTTAGACGAGTGAAGTTATCCACGGGCGCGCGTGTGGCTACCTCAATG
>JANNJF010000550.1:0-3342 GCA_031405715.1 Gammaproteobacteria bacterium
CGGGCATCCGCGAGATCGCCATCGTTTCCACGCCCCAGGACCTGCCCCGTTTCCGCGATCTGTTCCGTGACGGCAGCCACCTCGGCCTGCATTTCGAGTACATCGAGCAGCCGCGTCCCGAGGGTATCGCCCAGGCGTTTATCCTGGCGCGTTCGTTTATAAACGGCGCATCCGTCGCCCTGGTATTGGGGGACAATATTTTCTACGGCCACGGCCTGGCACAACAGGCGCAGCAGGCGTCGCTTCTCGAGCGCGGCGCCACGGTGTTCGCCTATCGCGTGCGCGATCCCGAGCGTTACGGCGTGGTGGAATTCAACGCCGACGGCCGTGTCATCGATATCGTTGAAAAGCCAAAACAACCACGCTCGAACTATGCTGTCACTGGGCTGTATTTCTACGACAACCGCGTATGCGATATCGCCGCCGCCCTCAAACCCTCACCCCGCGGCGAGCTGGAGATCACCGATGTCAATCGGGTCTATCTGGCCGACGGCACTCTGCGCGTGGAGCGTCTGGGCCGCGGCGCCGCCTGGCTGGATACCGGTACCCACGAGTCGTTGCATCAGGCCGCCAATTACATCCAGGTCATCGAAGCGCGGCAGGGACTCAAGGTGGCGTGCATCGAAGAGGTGGCGTTTGAAATGGGCTACATCGATCAGGCGCAACTGGAGAAACTGGCCGCCGGCATGGGCCATGAATACGGCGCTTACCTGCGCGACGTGGCGGCCCATGGCCGCGAGGGCAACTGAACATGGATATCATCGACACCCCGCTGGCCGGTCTCAAGCTGCTGCAGCCGAAAGTCTATGCCGATGGGCGCGGCTATTTTCTCGAACTGCACAACCGGCGCGGCCTGCAGAATCTCGGCTTCAGCGAGGTGTTTGTGCAGGACAACCTGTCGTTTTCGCAGCGCGGTGTGCTGCGCGGTTTGCATTATCAGTATCCGGGATGGCAGGGTAAATTGGTGAGCGTGATCACCGGTGAGATATTTGACGTGGTGGTGGATATCCGCAAGGATTCGCCCACCTTCGGTCAGTGGCATGGCGAGGTGTTGTCTGCGGACAACCACAAACAGTTGTATGTACCGGCCGGCTTCGCCCACGGATTTTGCGTCACCAGCGAGGCGGCGCACGTGATGTACAAGGTGACCGATTATTACAACCCGCAGCGTGAGCACACCTTGCTGTGGAACGACCCGGCGGTGGGCATCGCCTGGCCCATCCAGCAGCCGCTGCTGTCCGCCAAGGATGCCGAGGGCAAGCTGCTCAGTGACCTGATGCTCCCGGCATGAAGATCCTGCTCTTCGGCCACCGTGGACAGCTGGGCTCGCTGCTCTCCGAGCGGTTGCCGCGACTCGGCACGCTGGCCGCCTACGATCAGCACGAGTGTGACCTGGCGGATCCCGTGGCGTTGCGGCGGGTGATCGAGCAGGAGCGCCCCGGCATTATCGTCAATGCCTCGGCCTATACCGCCGTGGACCAGGCGGAATCGGATGAAGTCAGCGCGCGGCGCGTCAACGCGGAGGCACCGGCGGTAATGGCGGAGGCCGCGGCGGCGCAGGATGCGCTGCTGGTGCATTTCTCCACCGACTACGTGTTTGACGGCAAGGCGCACACCCCCTACACCGAAGAATCCCCCACCCACCCCCGGGGTGTGTACGCCAGCACCAAACTCGCCGGCGAACAGGCGGTGGCGGCGGGCTGTGCGCAGCATCTCATTCTGCGTACCGCCTGGCTCTATTCCCATCGCGGCAAAAACTTTTTCAAGACCATGCTGCGGCTGGCGGAAGAGCGCACGGAGTTGCGCGTGGTGAACGACCAGACCGGCAGCCCGACCTATGCCCGTCTGGTGGCCGACACCACGATCGATATGCTGGAGCAGATGTTCGAGGGTGGCCGGTTGCAGACGGCACGCTGTGGTTTGTATCACGTCGCCTGCGGGGGCAGCGCCACGTGGTATGAATTCGCCAGTCACATCATTCGGCTGGCGGGCAAGGCCGGGCAGGTGCGGGTGCTGCCCATCCCCACTAGCGACTATCCCACCCCGGCGCCGCGCCCTGCGTATTCAGTACTGAGCGGCGCCAAGCTCCAACGGGTTTTCGGTCTGCGCCTGCCGGATTGGCAAGCGGGCCTGGAGCAATGTTTTGCTGACCGTCCAGACCGCTAGCGCCGACGCCCTCGGCGAAGGCGGGCCGTTAAGCGGACGCCTGCCGGGGTTTGTCGCACGCCCCACGCAGCAGGATATGGCGGCGCGCATCGAACAGGCGATCGAAGACCACGCGGTGTTTATCGCCGAGTCCGGCACTGGTACCGGAAAAACCCTGGCCTATCTGGTGCCGGCCATCCTCTCGGGTAAAAAAATTCTCATCTCCACCGGCACCAAGGCGTTGCAGGACCAGCTGTTCCAGCGCGACCTGCCCACGATCCGCGAGGCCCTCGGCGTGCCGGTCAGCACCGCCTTGCTCAAGGGTCGGGCGAATTATCTGTGCCTGCATCGGCTGGAACGCGCCGAGATCGAGACGCGCTTCGGCAATACCGCACGCAACGACAACCTGCGCAAGATCCGCGAGTGGGCCGGACGCACGGCCGGCGGCGATACCAGCGAGCTGGCGGACGTGCCCGAGGACGTGGACGTCTGGCCGCAGGTCACGTCCACGCCGGAGAATTGTCTCGGCAGTACTTGTGAACACTTCAACCGCTGTTTCGTCAACAAGGCGCGGCGCGAGGCCCTGGCGGCTGAGATCCTGGTGGTGAATCACCACTTGTTTTTCGCCGATCTGGTGTTGCGGGAAGAAGGCTTCGGTCAACTCCTGCCCGGGGTCGAGGCGGTGATCTTCGACGAGGCCCACCAGCTGCCGGAGATTGCCTCGAATTTCTTCGGCAGCACCGTGAGCAGCCAGCAGCTGCTGGGCCTGAGCCGGGATAGCATCACCGAAGAACACAAGGAGCACAGCGCCGTGGAAGGGCTGGAGGCGGCGGCGCGCCGCCTCGACAAGACCGTGGCGGACCTGCGCCTGGCCCTGGGCGTCGAGGCGCGCCGCGGTGCGTGGGGCAAGATCGAACACCACAAACCGTTTCAGGTCGCCCTGGACGCCACGCGCACGGCACTCACGCAGCTGTCGGCATTGCTGGAGCGTGCCGCCGTCAAAGGCACGGGCCTGGCCAACTGCTGGCGCCGCTCGCAGGAGCTGCTCGATCGTGTGTTCCTGTTGAGCGATCATCCGCCGCCCGAGCATGTACGCTGGTTTGAAACCAGTGCGCGCCATTTTCTCCTGCGGTTGACACCCATGGATATCGCCACGCCGTTCCACCAGTGCCTGGCGGACGGCAAGAAGGCGTGGAT
>JANNJF010000551.1:0-3044 GCA_031405715.1 Gammaproteobacteria bacterium
TGTCGCGCAGCCTGTACGAAATGCTACAGATTTTGAGCCTCAACCTGTTCGAGAAAACCCCGCTGGATATAGCACTTTCGCGCATTTCAGCGGCTCCAGAACCAGAGCAAGACGGCAAACAGTTGATTCTCTTCTGAAAACGTTGGGACAGGCCTGATCTGAAATCTCGGTTGAGAAGATCGGTGTCTTTGGTGATAGCTTCGGAATTCTTACATCATTATTCTCTGGTCTCGCATTTTCTGGAATGATAATAACAATCTTATTGCAGCGTGAAGAATTGAAGTTACAGCGAAAAGAACTAGTTGAAAATAGAAAAGAATTTACCAAAAGTGCTGACGCACAGGAACGAAGCGCACAATTGAGCGCGTTATCCACGATGCTAAATGAATGTGATATCCAGCTAAAGAAAGCTGGATCTGAATTGGAAAATAACAAATACCTGAAGGATAAAGCGGAGTTTAAACACCTCTTAAGAGATACTATTACTGTAGAACAGGAAATTGAATTCCTGAAAGTAAGAAAAGCTTTGATTATGAAAAATATTGAAGAGATATTAAAATCTACAGGTGTTTACCTTAAATAAACAATATAACATCGCGTTCGATGCCGACGCGGTGAGATACAACATCGTTTCCTGTAGTGTCTGTGCCCCGCGCGTCTCAATGCGGCGTTATGTGCAAAGCAACATAGGAGTGGGGCCTTATGGCAAACAATGGCAGCAACCACTCATACCTAACAGAAGCTCTGGGTCAGGTCTTGCAAAATCATACGATCGTGCAAGACCTGACCCTGATATTGTAGTTCACAATAAATCTGTCACATTTTCACTTTTTAGCCATATCAGCGATTATCAAGTTGTCGCAATGAAAACGTATAACAAAGTACTCCCGCCGCTGCCGCGAGCGCGGCACGGCGTCTTGGCATGTTAGTAATGCATTCTGAAGAGGAGAAAAACTATGTTTCGCAGTAGACTTTTGATCGTAGCTTTAGTCACATTCGCGGGCTGTGCAAACTCTTCAACACAGAAAGGTTACGAGCAAATGTTGCAATCTTGGCAGGGTACAGACATCAACGCGTTAATTGAAAAATGGGGTCCGCCATCACGAACGGATGAATTGCCAAACGGTAATAAGATGTACACTTACAACAAATATCAGACAACGTCGGGTTATTCGCCACGCGGTACACAGTCAACCACAACCGTGAATGTATATGGCAATACTACACCAGCGCGAACAACACCTTCGTGTTCAGTAAGCTTCACAACGGACTCTTCTCAGAGGATAGTCGCATCGCGGTACGAAGGAAAATCATGCCGCGCTCATGAACAACAGTGATGTATTGGTGTAGCTGAACATATGAAACTGTTAAAACATACGCATAACACGTCGCTCGTACTGACACCGAAGACAACGCGCCACGTTTCCTGTGGTGGCCGTGGCCGATGCGACACACCTCTGCATTAGGGCAAATAAAATGGGGCTATGGAGAACAAGACATCACTCTATGGAAATGCTTGAAAAGGATTTTAAACAGCAGGCAAAAGCAATTGAGAAGATCTTCGTGATCGTTGATGAATGTATTGACTTATTCAATGATAAAGCAGGTGAGGATGAGTTCCATAGAATATGCGGCCTGGTTATGGCGAAGGCAAGAAATTATGCATTGGGTGCGTATGGTTTAATACTAGATGGGCTTGGACAAGAAGCTGGTGCGTTATTACGTCCTTTTATTGAATATCATGAGCTACTCATATATTTCCGTTTGGAACCTAGCCGAGTGCAACAGGCTATAGATAATAATCTACCTTCGGCGGGAAAAAGGGCGCAGATAATAGCTGGCAGCTTCCATGAATTTAGAAAGTACTTGAATGATAACGCTTCCCACAGTTCGTTCAGCTACCATGCTCTCAATCATTTGCTTGATAAGCCAGATATGACAATTAGAAAGGAACAACCTATGTTGCCGAAAGTACTATTTAGAAACATGGGTGACTTTTTTGTTCATATGCTATTAATGGCAATTGAGGCAATAAATTGCTTGCAAACCGCTGAAATAGGTTGCGCTGAAAAGCAAGCAGAAAATATAGAGCAGTTACGTATTGAGGGCATTGAGATATTCAAGCTAAATGAGAGGGTATCGATAAGTGCGTAATGCCCCGAATTAAAGGCTCAGAGTACTTGATATTTTAACCGTCTATATCACCATCCCCTGCCACCATCCCTTTCCCCTCGCCTAATCAATAACCCCTCCGTTGCCTCGATACCAATCCGCACATGCTTCCCCTCGACCTGTAATATCCGCACCTCGATAGGCTGGGAAAACAAAGCCGAGACATCGGGGGTGGTGGCGTTCGGATGCGGTTCGATAAACACTGTTTCACCTGGGCGGCGGGTAAGAATAAGCATCCTTGTTCTCCTTCTGTGTTTCTGTTTTCCTGTTAAAATTCTGAAGCCGCAGCTTTTCCTTAAGACAATTTATCGCGAATAGCGATGGCACCCTTCTTGTAAACCGTCACCACTAGCAGCTCACCATTCACCCACACCGCCCAATAGCGCGTCCTGCCATATCGGCTTACGCTAATATTGTCAGGAAGTTCTGCCTGGCGTTGAATCCGGAACACGGGCTTGGCCTTGCTTCTATTCTTCATGGGCACGCAGGCTAACATGTCGCGATAGGCGTTTTAACGAAGTTGGACTTCGGGTACCCTGTTATTTATTGAGCATTAAAAAGAGCATCTCAAACCCCAGTTTGCTTGAGAGCCCATTGGGAAAACGCCTCCAGTCCTTGCGGCAACGGGCAGGCATTACCCAGGAGCAACTGGCGGATAAAACCGGGGTAACGGTGGAGTCCATCAGCAACATCGAGCGGGGGATTCATGGACCGAAGTTCGAGACGCTGGAAAAGATCGCGAGTGTGCTGAAGGTGCCGGTGAAGAAGTTGTTTGAGTTTGAGGGGGAGTAGCGGGTTCCTGCGCGTTTTATCAATGCGCCAGTGCACCCAATACAGTGCAGAGGGTGTGGTGTTGGGATCCCTGTCTTGGG
>JANNJF010000552.1:0-3562 GCA_031405715.1 Gammaproteobacteria bacterium
TCGGCGACGCCGTGATCACCACCGACCTGGCCGGTAACGTCGACCACATCAATCCGGCGGCCGAGGAGATGACCGGCTGGTCCGCCGATCGGGCGCACGGTGCCCCATTGAGTCGGATTTTCTGCACCCTCGATGAAGCCACACGCGCGCCCCTCGAACTGATGCCCGCCCAACCGGTCGCGGGCGGGGCACTACGCAGCGGCAGCAAGCATGCCTTATTGATACGCAAAGACGGGCAGGAATTCCTTATCGAGGGCAGCCGCGCGCCGATACGCAACGCAGCGGAAGAGATGATCGGCAGCGTGCTGGTATTTCGCGATGTCAGCCAGGCCCGCACACTGGCGCAACAACTCTCGTGGCAGGCCAGTCACGATGAGCTGACCGGGCTTGCCAACCGGCGCGCCTTTGAGCTCCTGTTGCAGCAGCACATCGACAACAGCCGATCCAGCGATCGTCGGCATGCATTGCTGTATATCGACCTGGACAACTTCAAGATCGTCAACGATACCTGCGGACACGAATCCGGGGATGAACTGCTGCGCCAGCTTGCCGGCGTGCTCAGCAACAAGCTGCGCGAATCGGACACCCTGGCGCGTCTCGGCGGTGATGAGTTCGGTGTGCTGCTGGAGGGCTGCTCCATCGAGTCCGCCATGCGCATCGCCAACGATGTGCTCGGATGCATCCAGGAATTCCGTTTCGCGTGGGACTCCAAGGTGTTTACTGTTGGCGTCAGCATCGGGCTGGTGGCCATCGATGCCGACACCCCCGACATAACCAGCGTATTAAGCGCGGCCGATCACGCCTGCTACACCGCCAAGGACATGGGGCGTAATCGCATCCACCTGTTCCAGCTGAATGACCGGGAGGTGACCAAACGCCAGGGGAAATGCAGTGGGTGGCGCGCATAAACAGCGCCCTGAGCGAGAACCGTTTCCGCCTTTACTATCAGAACATTCTGCCGCTTGCGGTGCGCAGCAAGACGGTGGAGCACTGCGAGATTCTGCTGCGCATGCTGGACGAGAACGGCGACATCGTGCTGCCGATGGCGTTTATTCCCGCCGCCGAACGTTACGGACTGATGCCGGCCATTGACCGCTGGGTGATCGAGACGCTGTTCGCTATGCTCGGGCCGCAGATGCGCGCCACGACCTTGATGGCGCGGCGCACGCAGGGCGAGCGCTTCCCTATGTACGCCATCAATCTGTCCGGCGCCAGCCTGAATGACGATAACTTTCTGACTTTTGTGCAGGAACAGATCCAGCGCCATGGCATTACGCCGAACGTCCTGTGTTTCGAGATTACCGAAACCGCGGCCATCATCAATCTGAAAAGGGCATCCTATTTCATTCAGGAACTGAAACGCATCGGTTGCCGCTTCGCCCTGGATGACTTCGGCAGCGGCATGTCTTCCTTCGGTTACCTCAAGGCCTTGCCGGTGGATTATCTCAAGATCGACGGCTCATTTATCGTGGATATTCTGCACGATCCCACCGACTACGCCATGGTCGACGCCATCAACCGTGTAGGGCATATCCTGGGAATCCAGACCGTCGCCGAGTGGGTGGGAAACGCGGCGACCCGGGAGGTGCTGAAAAATATAGGCGTGGATTTTCTCCAGGGAAATGGCATCCATTATCCCGAACTATTGACGGTCTTACCGGACAAGCCCTATCCGGGCAGGTACTTGAAGGATATTTTGCCTGGCACGCTGCACTGACCGATTACCAAGTATCTAGCGGGGCACGGCCTGCTCCATGGCCTGTTTCCAGCGTACATAACGCGCGCGCAACGTGGCATTGCTCGTCGGCTTGAACCACACACCCAACTCCGGCTCCGGCCAGCTGGCCGGATTGCCCGCCAGCAACCAGGCGGTGCCGCGGGCCGTGGCCTCGACCCCCTGCGGGCGATACACCGGCAACCCGCTCAGGTCCGCGAGCCGGCGACACAGACCGTCGTAAGCGGTGAGGCCGCCGCTGACACGCAGGGATTCGAAGGGCGAACAAAGCTGTCCGAATTCCTCCAGATTGACCTGCAACAAAAACACGATGCTTTCTATCACCGCCACCGCCTGCTGCCACGGCTCACCCGGCCCGATGAAACGCGACTCCACCTGCGGCGCCCAATAGGGCGAGCCGATGCCGGAGACGGCGTTGATGAACAGCGGCGGCTCCTCGCTGCGCTGCAACCAGTGTGGCATGTGTAGTTCGATATCCGGCAAGGCCACCTGCTCCTGCAACCAGGCCAGCGCACTGCCGGCGCCGTTCACCGTGCCCTCCAGTACATAGGTCAGCTCGGCGCCGTCCTGCAAAACCACGCCGGACAACAGCCGCCGGGTATGTCCGGGATAATGACCGGAGGTGCGCTGCACAAACGCGCCGGTACCCACGTTGATATACGCCACATCGGCATACGGCTGTCCATCGGAAAACAACGCCGCCGACTGATCGCCGGTGACGATCTGCAGCGGGATGGTGTGCACCGGCAATTGCAAAACTCCGTAGGCGTGGCGCGTCGGGACGCAGGCCGGGAGGGCGCTGGCGGGTATGCTGAACAGATCGAGCAGCCCGGGATCCCAGGTGAGGGTCTGCAAATTCCACAGCAGAGTGCGCGCGGCGTTGGCCGGATCCACCAGCAAGGAACGTTCACGCGTCAGGCGAAAAACCAGAAACGCCGCCAACGGTCCGCACGCCAGATATCCGCCGCTGTGTGCTGCACGTACTGCGGGCAGGTTATCGAGACACCAGCGCAACTTGCTCGCACCGTAGTGAGCGGACAGAGTCAGGCCGGTGGTCTTGCGGATCGCCTCCGCCTGCGGGGAAAACTGCTGCAGCCAGGCATGCATGCGCCGGTCCTGCCAGCTGATGACCGGCGACAGGGGCGTACCATCGCGCCGGTCCCAGCAGACGATGCTGGAGCGCTGCGTGGCGAGGCCGGCATTCACCACCGCAGCGGCGCGCGCGCCCAGATGTTCGAGCACCTCGACGACAGCGTCCAACACCGAGGTCACCATCTCCTCGGGATCCTGCTCCACCCGGTCCGGCTGCGGACGCGTGGCGCTGACGGCGCGCATGGACTGGGCCACTAGGGTGCCCGCGCCGTCGAAGACCAGGGCACGACTGGCGTGCCCGCCCTGGTCGATGGCCAGGTGCAGGTCAGTTTTCTGCGTGGGCGTGGGCGACGACATTGGGAGCGGGACGACTAACCCAGACCCTCGACATAACCGGACCAGTCATAATCACCGGCACCGCTCACCAGAAACCACGGGTTGAGCACAGAGGGTTTGTTATACGTCAGAGGCTTGCCGCGCATGTCCGTCACGTGTCCACCGGCCACCTCCACCACACACTGGGCGGCGGCGGTATCCCATTCGGAAGTCGGACCGAGGCGCGGATAGACATCGGCCTTGCTCTCCGCCACCAGACACAGCTTGAGGGAACTGCCCATGCTGGCGGTCTCGTATTCACCCTCACGCGTCTTGAGCTGCGCCAGGAAATCCTCCAGCTTGTCACCGCGATGGGAGCGACTCGCCACCACCGTGGCCTTGCCGCCGTTATAGCTGGAG
>JANNJF010000553.1:0-5835 GCA_031405715.1 Gammaproteobacteria bacterium
CACCTGGCCGCCACCGAAATTCACCGCGTACAGGCCCTTCTTCACCGAGGCGATGATCTCCGCCGGATCGTGTTTGCCCGCGAGCATGTAGGTATTGGTCATGCGCGGCATGGGCAGGTGAGCGTAGGACTCGCGCCGGCCGTTGCCCGTGGGCGCCACACCCATGAGGCGCGCGTTCAAGGTGTCCTGCATATAGCCCTTGAGGATGCCGTTTTCGATCAGCACGGTGCACTGGCTCGGCGTGCCTTCGTCGTCCACGTTGAGGGAGCCGCGCCGGTCCTTGAGGGTGCCGTCGTCCACCACGGTGCATTCCTTCGACGCCACCTGTTGGCCGACGCGCCCGGCGAAGGCCGAGGTGCCCTTGCGATTGAAGTCGCCCTCCAGTCCGTGACCGATGGCCTCGTGCAGCAGGATACCCGGCCAACCGGGACCCAGCACCACCTGCATGCTGCCGGCCGGTGCCGCCGTGGCCTCCAGGTTGACCAGGGCCTGACGCACGGCCTCGCGCGCATAACCCAGCGCCATGTCGTCGCGCTGAAAATAATCGTAATTGAAGCGGCCGCCGCCGCCGTGGCTGCCCTGCTCGCGCCGCCCCTGGTGTTCGACGATGACGGTGACATTGAGACGCACCAGCGGGCGCACGTCTGCCGCCATCAAGCCGTCGCTGCGCACCACCAGCACGATCTCGTGGGTGCCGGACAGGCTCGCCATGACCTGCTTGACCCGCGGGTCCTGACGACGCGCCTCCGCCTCGACCGCTTCCAGCAGGCGCACCTTGGTCTCATCCGCGAGACTCGCCAGGGGATCCGCGGTTGAGTACAACGCCAGCGCACCGCCGGCGCGAAAGGCCACCGGCGCCGGCGCGCCGCCGCCCTGCCGGGCAATGGCGCGCGCCGCGCCCGCCGCGTCCAACAGGGCCGGCAGCAGGATGTCGTCGGAATAAGCGAAGCCGGTTTTCTCACCACTGACCGCGCGGATGCCGACACCCTGCTCGATATCGTGACTGCCGGATTTCACCTGACCCTCTTCCAACGACCAGGACTCATGCCGGCTGTACTGAAAATACAGATCGGCATAATCCACCTGGTGGTCCATGAGTCGCCCCATGAGACGCGTCAGCTCGCCGTCGTCGATACCGGCGGGCGCCAACAGCGCGGCGCGCGCCTGCTGCAGAAGCTGACTCATGCGCGCAGCCTCCGGTGTTTGATCGAGGGAAAATTGCTGCGCATGCGATCCTGCAATCTCCGGTCGCATTCGGCAATGACGTAGCCCGATCCACGCCCCAGACGATCCAGGACCTCACCCCAGGGATTGACGATCATGCTGTCGCCATAGGTCTCGCGACCGTTGAGATGATAACCGCCCTGGGCCGATGCGATGACATACACTAGGTTCTCCACGGCGCGGGCGCGCACCAACACCTCCCAGTGGGCGCGGCCGGTGCGCGCGGTAAACGCCGACGGCACCGCCACCAGTTCCGCGCCGTCGTCCAACAGGCGACGAAAGAGCTCGGGGAAGCGCAGGTCGTAACACACCGCCAGCCCCAACCGCCCGAAGGGCGTGCTCACCACCACCGTGGTCTCGCCCGGTTCGATGGAAGCGGACTCGTTGTATTGTTCGCCATTCTCCAGGCGTACATCGAACAGATGTATCTTGTCGTAGCGCGCCACCTGCTCGCCCCGGTCGTTGTACAACAGACACGCGGCGCGCGTCCGGTCCGGTTGTTGCGCCTTAAGCGGGATGGTGCCGCCCACCAGCCAGATGCCAAACCGGCGCGCCTGGGTCGCCAGAAAATCCTGGATCGGCCCGTGGCCCTCGGTTTCCGTAACGCTCAAACGATCGGGTTCCTTCATCGGCATGATGGCGAAATTTTCCGGCAACACCACGAGCTTGGCGCCGGCCGCCGCGGCCTGGCCGATGTGGCGCGCGGCCTCGGTCAGATTGGCGCTGACCTGGGGACCGGAAGCCATCTGTATGGCAGCAATCTTACTCAATGCGGGTGTTCTCCCTTGCTATGGTTTTCGATAATGAGGGCATCCTCGGCCTGTGCCACTGACAGCAGCTCGATACGTGTGGAGGGGATGCCGAGGGCCACCAACCAGGCGCGCAACTCCGCCGCCCACAGGCTGCCCTCGTCGCCACGTGCGTAACGTATCACAATCCCGCCGTCGGTTTGCGCATTAAATCGGCGTATCAGCGGGTTCAGCGCGTCCAGTCGCGCTACATAAAAACCACTGCGCGGGCGCGTCCATAGGTCCCGTGTCAGACGTATGCGGTCGGCGGAGACCCCCGGCCTTTCCACCTGGGACGTCATGTCAATGACCTGTGATGCCGCCAACGCATCTGTGGCACCCAGGGTGACCAGCAGGGCGATAAGCGTGAGAGGGATCTGCATGTTAAGTTTGGGTTGGACTCAATTTTCGTTGTCGGTTTTCACCGGGGCCTGCTTCACCACCTTCACGACCTGCGGGTCGCTCCAGGATCCTTTGAGCGTGTAATCCAGGCGTGTACCTTGCGCCAGGGGTTTTTTCAGTAGCTCCTGGGCCGCTAAGACCGCCACGCCCACCACCGGCGTGCCCAGCAACAGTCCAGTCATGGCCAGTTCACCCTTGAAGCGCGGCAGGACCCGAATATCGAGGTCAAGGTCGCGCGCCGCCAGGCCCACCCGCCCACTGATACCGATGTCGGCGGACGCACCCTTCACCGTGAGATCCTGGATATAGGCGTTACCCCGCTCCACCGCCGCGCTACCCTTAATACTATCAAAGGTGAATCCCTTACTGAACAAACTGCTGAAATCCAGCGAAAAATAGCGCGACAGGGCGCGTGCGTCGATCACACCCAGGAGGCGTCCCGCCCCCTGCTTGACCTGCACCAGCCGGCCATGGCTGATGGAAATCGAGGTATTGCCGTCGAGACGCGCCAGACTGAATTCACCGGGCGACGCATCCCAGGACCAGGTGGAGTCAAATTCCGCCGCGCCGCCGGCGATCTCTTGCGCATAGCCAAACCCTTCCAGCATTGCCCCCAGATCCGGTGTGCCTAGATGCACCTGCAGACGCGTCTGCTGCCCGCCACGCGCGACCACCCGCCAATCGCCCGACGCCTCGATCTGCATCAGCGGCTGCGTCAGGCGCAGGTTCTCGATTTTCCAGCGGTCGGCCGTCGGCAGCGCGGCGAATTCAAATTCACCCAGGGCATGACCGTCGAGGGTGAGTGACTTACTCTTGATGTGTACTTCCGGCAGGGTGGCAGGATCGACGGCGGCCTCTTTCGCGGTCGCATCCGTCGCCGCGGGTGCGGGAATCACCAACTGCTCCAGGGTCAGCACGATGGTATTGTGCGGGCGGCCGGCAGCGCTGGCACAGCCCGCACCGGCACAATCCGCGGGGGTGGAAATCAGCATGCTGCCGCTGACGTTCGCACCGCGTAACGGACCCACCCAGCCCGGGGACGACTTCAGCATATCCAGGCCGAACTGGCCGAAATGCCGACCGAACAACTGCAGGTCTCCCACCTCGCCACTGAAACGGGTGACCAAATCCGGCGCGGCGGACCCCTGATTGTTGGCTGCGACTCGCAGCACCTGCCGCCAGCGATCGGCATCGAGGGTCGGCGCACGCACGTTCAGGTGCAGACCGGCGCCGTCGGAGGCCGGCGGCAGCGGAACGCCGCCGACGTCCAGCCGCCCGCGCGCAAAAGACCATCCGCCCGCCGCGCGGTGCTGAAACAGCAGGCGGCCGCCGGCCCGCTCACCGAGACGCACCTCCAGCGCTTCGAGGGCCGGGTCCAGGTTCGCGGCCACCGAGCTTAGATTCAGCGTGAGTGGCGCACCGACGGTCTTGTCCAGGGGTGGCGGTAGACTGGTGCCCAACCCCCGCATGTTCATATTCATGGCCAGGCGCGATGTCTTTCCGGCAAAACGCATGCTGAACACCCAGGGCGCCTCACCCTGGAAGTAACCGGCAAGCCCGCTGCCTAACAGGTGATCCAGACCCGTGCGGCTCAACTTGCTGCGTACGTTGAGCAAGACCTCCGGGGCAAGCTGCTCCGCATCGGGCGGGAGTGAGGAAATATCCACGAGCAGTTCCTCACCCAACATCCTGGCGCGGATGTTGCCGGACTGTACCCCGCGTTCATTCATGGCCATCTCGCCCTGGATGTCGCTCACGCGTACATCCTTGTAAGGCAGCTGCAGTCCGTTCCGGTTAAAGCGGTATAGTCCGGTCCAATGGGTTTCGTGGGGATGACGCACCGGCACCTGGATATCCAGATCCAGCTCCCCGCTACCCGTGGCACGCAACCCCCGCGGTAGATATTCCGCGAGTTTCCCGCTGGCACTGTCGTATAACACCCCGAGGGCTTCATTCGCCGGCCCAGTGACCTTGCCCACCACATGCACCTCAGCGCCGTCCGGCGGGTGCAGGTCCGCCACGCTGACCACCACCTGCGACACCTCCAGCCCGCGTATCCGGCCACGTGACCCCGTGACGGTGAGTCCGGCGTTACGAAACAACAGGTCGGCCTCGATGTTATCGATGCCAGGCCATCCGGGCAGATAATCGAACACACCATTCGTGACGTGGGCCGCGACCTCGAACTTGCCATTGCCGGCGCGAAAAGGAAAGTCACGCAACGCCCCGGAATAAATCACGTGGCCGGTGGTCACGCGACCGGAGACCACCGCGCTGGTCAGCCAGCGGCGCACCACCTCGGGCAGCGCCACAGGATAATAGTTGGCGGCGTGTGCGCCATTCATGTTGGCAAAATCCAGGCGCAGTTTGAGCAGCGGCGACTGAGTCGTGTCATGAGGGATGTGCGCCTCGAAACCACCGGTCGCCTTGCCGTCTTCGGCCACTACATCCAGACCGCGGCCTTCGATCTGCCACTGGGTAGCGGTGCGTTGCCAGCTAAGACGACCACTGGCCTTGCTCAGACTCACCGGGACCGGGAACAGTCTGGGCATATCCAGCATCGATGTCTCGCTCGCCAGCTGCAATTCGCCGGATGTGGTATCCAGCGATAAGCGGCCGCTCAACCCCTGCACACCGGGAATCTTTTCATAGGGTTGCAGACTGAGGGCGCGGATACCGGTCTGCAGGGAATAGGCCGTGGGGGCGGTGGGATCCCCGGTGAGTTGCAGCACGAAGTCGTCCACATCCCCGGTCGGCTTGAGCGTACGCAACCACAGGGGCACGGCATATTCGTCGGGCAAGGTGGCGAGAAACGCACTCAGGTCATCCAGATTGATATGGCGCGCGCGCAACAGGCTTTCCCCCGGGCCGCGCTCCAGGCGCAGTTTGCCCGCCGACCAGGGCCTGCCACTCAGGCCGAGGGACACATGATCCATGTCCAGCCGCCAACGACCAGGGTCGCGGCTGCCCGACCATTTCACATCCGCCACCACCTGCTGGATGGCGATGGGTCTGGCACCGTACAGCGGCAGCGCCAGGGCGGCAGCGTCGATGCGGCCGCGCACGGCCACCGGCCGGGCCTCGCTCCATTCGCTCCAGAGCTGCGCGGTCAGCCGTCCTTCGAGGCCGGCGGGCAGTCTTTCGCGCAGGATACTGGGCAAGGTATGGGTATCCATCCCGCGGACGCGCAAGTAGATTTCCCCTTCCCACGGCCCACCCAGCAGCGGATTGCCTTTGACATCCGCCACGAAGCGGCAGTCACGACACAGCTGGCGGGGAAATACCGCCTCGAATTCCACATGATGACGATTACCGGCGTTGCGCAGACTCATGTTGACCAGACTGAGGCGCAGCGGCGCATCCCGCGTGACGTGATCGACCCATTGCATCTCGCCATCCTCGATGACCAGTTCGTTTTGCT
>JANNJF010000554.1:0-4139 GCA_031405715.1 Gammaproteobacteria bacterium
GCTGTGCTCTGCTGTTGCTTATTGTTGGAGTACGCCGCAATGATTTCAAGGTCCTTGATCGGCTTGACGCTAAAACCAATCTGGTGATCGTACCCATTGCCGGAGTTACCGGCGGCGCTGACACCGGAGCTGGAATCGGGCGCAACCAACACTTCAAGGCGGAAAACACTACCCATCAGCTTGTCCGATTCCCATTTGACCGCGCCCGGGATGAAGCCATTGTGCGCGAAGACGGCGTTGGCATCGGCGCTACCGGACTGGCCGCCATTGCCGCGCGCTTCGAGTGGCGTGGCGTTGAAGGGGTCCCAACGCACACCGCCCATGCGCTTGTAGACGCCATGCTGGTTGCCGAGCTTGATGGCGCCGAAACCACCGGCTAGCCCGACGTACTTCTCGCGCGTACGGGCATCGAAGGTACGCACCGTACTGTCATACGGAGCCGCGCTATTACCATTGACGGTGCTCTGCGCACTATTTGCGGTATCCACGCTGAACTCGATGTGCGCCAGACCCTTGAGGCCAGCGCCCAGGTCTTCATCCGCCGTGATCCAGATACGGCCGCGGGCGTTATCAATCATGCCCGTGCCTTTGGCGCTGGCCGCGTTGGCCGCGGTGCAGGTACCGCTGCCCGCGAAATTACCGGCTCCAGTCGTTGGCGAACCAATATTACACGTGGCCTTCGCCGAGTAGGCATCCACGTGGGCATGGCCGCCGACTTTAACTTCTGCCTGGACGGCCAGCATCGGGGCGGCGGAAAGTACGGCGCCGATGGCTACTGTAAGAAGCTTCTTATTCATTTACTTCCTCCTGATTGAGGGTTGTTGTGCGACACATTTCAGGTGCAAAACGCTACACCAGCGTTGTTTGTATAGCATGCAGTTTGCGGGGGTGCAACAAGATTTTGCTTATTCACCACAATCTCAGCAGAATGTTGTATTAATGCAACACATACTGAGATCAAGCGAAAATAGCCGATTTCTTCCCCATAAAAAAAGCCCGCCACCTGGGCGGGCTTGTTACGTTTGGCTGGGGGACTAGGATTCGAACCTAGGTTGGCGGAGTCAGAGTCCGCAGTCCTACCACTAGACGATCCCCCAATGAATCAGTGGCAAGTAGCAAGTGGCAAGGATCCTCTTGCTTAGGGTGTCAGTTCTGCGGCGTCGTAGTGCCGGATCAGGCCATGGATCATGCGGGAAATTTCGGCGGCTTCCTGGACTAGCTTTAGCCCCGTTTCCCGCTCGACAAATCCCGTCTCGATGCCGATGTAGAGTTGTGTGCGCAGTTCACCACACGAACCCTTGGCGATTCGCAGGAAACGCTGCAACTCGCGGGCGGAGTCCCGCTCGTATCCCTCGGCGATATTCGAGGGAACTGACAATCCAGAACGAGTAACCTGATCCTTGAATCCCAGGTCGCGGCAAGCGCGCAACTCACGATACAGCGTAACACTCAGCCGACAACTGCGTTTCCACACATCAAGGTTTTCCAGAGCATCCATGCCCCTCCCTTGCCACTTGCTACTTGAAACTTGCTACTAGCGTTTAGAGAACTGCGGACGCTTACGCGCCTTATGCAGACCCACTTTCTTACGTTCCACTTCCCGCGCATCGCGGGTGACATATCCGGCCTTGCGCAGGGCCGGACGCAGGCTTTCGTCGTAGTCCATGAGGGCGCGGGTGATGCCGTGGCGGATGGCACCGGCCTGGCCGCTGGGGCCGCCGCCGGCGACGTTGACGTTGACGTCGAACTTGTCGGTCATGTCGAGGGTCACGAAGGGCTGGCGCACCAGCATGCGCGCGGTCTCGCGGCCGAAGTATTCGTCCAGCGTGCGGTTATTGATGGTAATGACGCCCTTGCCGCGCTTAAGACGGACGCGGGCGGTGGCGGTCTTGCGTCGACCGGTGCCGTAGGGGATCTGCTCTGCCATATCGTTTCCTGTGTGTCTTCAGTGAGGGATGGTCTGATGCCGGGAAACCCGGCTCAGATGTTGAGCACCTTGGGCTGTTGCGCCTGGTGCTGGTGTTCGGTGCCGGCGTAGACCTTGAGCTTGCGCAGCATATCCCGGCCCAAGGGGCCTTTCGGCAGCATGCCGCGTACCGCGATCTCAAGGATGCGTTCCGGGGCGCGGGCACGCATTTCCTGCAGGGTAAGGGTCTTCAAGCCGCTCTGGTAGCCGCTGTAGGTGTGATAAAGCTTGTCGGTTTCTTTTTTACCGGTCACCGCGACTTTCTCGGCATTGATCACCACGATGTAGTCGCCGGTATCCACGTGCGGGGTGAATTCGGGTTTGTGTTTGCCACGCAGGCGACGCGCGATCTCGGTGGCTAAGCGGCCCAGGACCTTGTTGGAGGCGTCCACCACGTACCAATCGCGTTTGACGGTTTCCGACTTGGCCGAATAAGTTGTCATGTCATTGATCTCAAAAATACTGCTTGAAAAGAGCCGGGCATGGTACTAAAGGCAGGGGCAAGTTACAAGGTTCAAGTGGCAAGGAAATCGCATTTGGAACTAGCTGCTGATTCAAAAAAAAAGGGCGTGGCAAAAGCCACGCCCGAACCACCACTAGGAGGATGGAGGAGCCTTACTCTCCGTCGGCCTCCTGGCCGACGGGGAAATTCGTTACAGGTACCTTCAAGTATATGCAAGGACCGCACCAAGATGCAGACTTTGTTCATTTCGTCTTGCTGCATCGGTATATAATTATCATCTAATATACATAATTCTGTCAACTAAATAATCTAGCTATCGCGCTCATGGCCCGAAACAAAGCGTTAAGAGACTGTATTTAAATAATAAATCAGTTAGAGCAGTCTTATCGCGGTGCGGCAAGCAATACTTCTGCCCAGGTGACGACCGGCCGTTTACCGGATCAACCGCCGTCACCGAACTCACGTGGTGAGGAGCAAGAATGTCAGAAAATAGGCGGCAGGTATGACCCCGGGCGTCAGTATCCCGTGCGCGGCCAGACGATGCCTTCCGTTGGATCAGATTTTGAGCCGTTCCACGGCGCGCCCGTGAACCAGATGGGCATCGATGATCTCATCCACATCCTCCTTGTCCACATAGGTATACCAGGTCCCCTCGGGGTAGATCACCATCACCGGGCCTTCGCTACAACGGTCCATGCAACCGGCATTGTTGATGCGCACACCGCCCTTCCCCGCCAGGCCCAATTGCTTGATGCGCTGCTTGGCGTAATCGCGCAGTCCGGGCGAGCCCTTGTCGGCGCAGCAGGGCTCACCATTGTCCCGCTGGTTGATGCAGAAAAACACGTGATAGCGGTAATACGGTTCGGTCATGAGTATTTACGCCCAGGCAGCGATTATTTAGTAGCGGTGTACGACCCGGCGTATAGTGTACACATCTTCATTTTACGTCTCACGATTTTCATTGCGCCCTCCGCCCTTGTCCACAGAGAAAAAAATCGCGTCCTTCCCCCTCGCCCAAGCGGACCGCTGTGTGATGTGCGGGCTGTGCCTGCCGCACTGTCCGACCTATCGCAAGACCGGGGATGAAAACGAATCACCGCGCGGGCGCATCGCGCTGATGCGTGCCCTCGCGGAGGACCATCTGCCGCTGGATCAGCGGCTGGAAAACCATCTAGCGCAGTGCACCGCGTGTGGCGCCTGCGAGCGCGTCTGTCCGTCCTATGTCGGGTATGCCGAGATGCTTTACGCCACGCGCGCCGCCATCGCCGCCCAGCGCCGGGGGTCGGCGGTGCGGCGCTGGGCGCAGCATCTTGTGCTCGATGGGCTGCTCACCCATGCCCTCGGTCTGTGGGTATTGAAGACCCTGTTGCGTGTCTACCAGGCCAGCGGGCTGCAGGGGTTATTGCGCAAGAGCCGGCTTCTGACGCGCCTGCGCCTGGCGCGCTGGGACGACCTGCTGCCCACCTCCACGTCTGATCGCCTTGCGTTAGCACCTACCACCCGACAGGCCCTGCCGACACGGGGCAAGGTGGCGCTATTCACCGGCTGTGTGGCCTCGGTGGTCGACGCCGCTACGCTGCACGCCAGCGTCCGTGTCCTGCAACGCCTGGGTTATGAGGTGGTGCAGCCGAAAAACCAGGTCTGCTGTGGCGCCCTGCATCTGCACGCGGGTGACATGGCCAAGGCCAACACCCTGATGCGCCGCAATCT
>JANNJF010000555.1:0-1613 GCA_031405715.1 Gammaproteobacteria bacterium
GGTAATCGCCTGCAGGGCCGTTACAATCTGCCGGTACATATGGTGGACGAGCGCCTGACGTCGGTGATGGCAAAAAACACCCTGCTGGAGGCCGGCGTCCGCTACCAACGCCGAGCGCCCAACATCGACAAACTGGCGGCACAAGCTATCCTCCAGGCCTTTCTGGACGAGCGGGACACACGGCATGCACCAGACCATTGATGTCAACGCAACCCTCGCCTACATGGCGGATGAGTTGCGTCCATTATTGACGCGCAACCCGATCATGATCGGCGTACACAGCGGTGGCGTCTGGGTGGCCGAACGTCTGCATCAGTCACTGAACCTTCCCGAGCCGCTTGGCACCCTCGATATTTCATTCTATCGCGACGACTTCACCCGCGTCGGCGTCAACCCCCAGGTCAAGACCTCCCATCTGCCGACCAACATCGAAGACCGGCACGTGATACTCGTGGATGACGTGCTGCACACCGGTCGCACCATCCGTGCGGCGTTAAATGAAATATTCGACTATGGCCGACCGGCCTCCGTGACCCTGGCCGTGCTCATCTGTCGCGATGGGCGCGAACTGCCGGTCGAGGCCCGGATCATCGGCCACACGCTGAAGCTGAAAGCCCATGAACACATCAAGCTCACCGGTCCGGAACCGCTACAGCTAAAAGTACAGGAGACCACCGGTTGATCCAGCAGGACGTGCAATTCGATGCCCAAGGGCGCCTACGCCACCTCCTGACTATTGAAGGCATTCCCCGTCCGACCCTGCTGGAGATCCTCAACACCGCCGAGTCGTTTATGTCGGTGGGCGAGCGCGAGATCAAGAAACTGCCCCTGCTGCGCGGCAAGACGGTGGTCAATTTATTTTTCGAGTCCAGTACGCGTACCCGCACGACCTTCGAGATCGCCGCCAAACGTCTGTCCGCGGACGTGATCAATATCAATACCACCGCCTCCAGTACCTCCAAGGGTGAAACCCTACTGGACACGGTGCGCAATCTGGAGGCCATGCACACCGACCTGTTCGTGGTGCGCCACAACGAGTCGGGCGCGGCCCACCTGATTGCCCAGCACGTGCCGCCACACGTACACATCATCAACGCCGGTGACGGTGGCCACGCCCACCCGACCCAGGGCCTGCTGGACATGTTCACCATCCGCCGCTACAAGGGCGAGTTCGAGAAACTGCGCGTGGCCATCGTGGGCGACATCCTGCATTCGCGCGTGGCGCGCTCGCAGATCCATGCGCTCACCACCCTGGGTGTGCCGGAGGTGCGCGTGATTGCCCCCAACACCCTGCTGCCGACGGCGGTGGAACGCCTCGGGGTAAAGTCCTATTCCAATATGCACGCTGGCCTCGAAGGCGTGGACGTGATCATCATGCTGCGTCTGCAGCGCGAACGCATGCGCGGCGCGCTGATTCCGAGCGAACAGGAGTATTTCAACCTCTACGGCCTGACGGACGAGAAACTGGCCTACGCCCAGCCGGACGCCATCGTCATGCACCCCGGGCCCATGAACCGCGGCCTGGAGATCGACTCCACCGTGGCGGATGGACCGCGTTCGGTGATCCTGCCCCAGGTCACCAACGGCATCGCCGTACGCATGGCCATCATGGC
>JANNJF010000556.1:0-10313 GCA_031405715.1 Gammaproteobacteria bacterium
GCCTGTGTGTATCCGCACGCTCAGTACCGAAGCCATAGTCAGGCTCGGTCAGCATGTCGGGCTCAATGGGACATCCATACAGTGTGTGCAGCGAATTGAGATCGGTCGACTCAGCAATATTGCGGATGCCTACATAACGGATACTGCTGCACACAGCCTTTCGCGGGAACGGCGGTTTGAGACCGTGCACGATATTGCCGCCAAGCCTGTGACCATAGGCGAAAACGTCTGGATATCCGTACAGGTAGTGATCCTGGATGGCGTGAGCGTAGGCGACAATTCGGTGATCGGTGCTTGCTCGCTGGTGCGTGCTGATGTTCCCGCCAACGTTTTTGCCGCGGGTAACCCCCTTGCTGTCCTGCGGGAGATAGCGAAATAGCTCCGTGAGATATTTCGCCCTCGGTTTGCGCATTGTAATAGGCCTTGGCCTCATAGTAGGCGTTAGCGTCTATATCTATGACAGTGATGTAGTGAAGACTCAGTTTGGTAACCTGAATCTCGTGTGGCTGGGTATGGCCGCCGTCTGCATCGCCCTGGCAACGCTGATCGGTGCGTTTAATGTTTATCTGCTCGGCCACCAACGCAATGTGTTGAGTCTACGCCGATTTATCCCGCTCTATTGGATAGCCTGGGCCATCGGCCTGATCTTTCCCGGTCAAATCGGTGACATGGCAGCGCTTTCAGCCATGCTGAAGAAAAAAGGCATGGACTTGCATGCGAGTGTTGGGCGCCTGTTGCTGGACAAGATGATATCGCTACTGGTGATCTCGTTGTTTGCTCTGTGGGGCATAGCCACGGTGATTTCGCTTGATTCGACATTTTTTACGCAAGGCTACTTGCTGTTTGTGGCGATCGTGATTGTTGGTCTGGTTATCGCAGCCAGGAAGAAAATTAAACATTATCTACATGCATTCCTGCCCCGAGGAATGCAATTTCTCAGCAACGTAGGCTCGGAATTTGATCTTATTTTCAAGGGATCCCTGACCCGCGTGTTTCTCAATCTCGGCATGACAATTGTCAAGATACTGATCAGCGGCTTTGCCTATTGGTGTGTGTTTGCGGCATTCGGTTATACCCCGGGGGATTTTATACAGCTCGTCGGGCTGGTCGCGGCAAGCTCGGTGGTGGCTTATCTTCCCATCAGCGTGAATGGTATCGGCACCGCCGAAATTACCGGTATCGTTTTATTCTCTAAGATAGGCATACCCGACGCTACGATATTGTCGGTCTATCTGACGCTACGCGTCACGGTGCTGGTACTGGCATGGTTGCCGACGGGGCTGTTATTGCTGTTTGCGCGGAAAAAGACCTAGGGCTCTTTCCAGGAATGCCGTTTTCAGGCGGATGCCTCCGGGCTTTTTATCCTTCCATACTATCGCAAAAATATCGTTGCACAGCAGCGCCTTGAGGGGTGTCGCGCTGAGCATCTCCAGCATGCGCCCCTTGGAACCTAACAGAGCCGGATATATCGCGTCGCGATTGTCACCATGCCGGTTGTTGGCGGCATTCCATCGCGCCTGCGCAGGCATGAGCTGCTCCAGCCATATGCGATGAGGCAAACCGGCGGCTGTCAGGGCGTGGTGGAGTTTTGGAACATTCTGCTCGTTGACGTGTACAAGCTTTTCAAATTCATTCCGTGGATCCTGCGGCAGCCGCGGGATGATATGGCGTAAAAATTTATAAGTGATGTCGTAGACCCAGCTGTTGGGTAGTGTATGGATGATCGCGTAGCCGTCAGGCTTGAGTAGTCGCTTTACCTCGCGGAACATTATGTCGAGTTGTTCAGGCACGAGGTGCTCAACAATGTCGAGCATCGTTATGCGATCGAAGCTGCAGTCGGAGAAGGGTAATTTACATGCATCGGCACGCACCAGCGAAATGTAGCCCCTGGCGCGTCCATTTTTATCTTGAGCCAGCTTTATTCTATTCGCGAATTCTATGCTGTCTTGCGAATAGTCTATGCCTACCGCATGTGCACCCGCATCGCTGGCGATGGCAGGAATTTCCCCTCTGCCGCAGGCGATATCAAGTACACTCAGGCCGGGTTGGATATTTGCAAGTTCTATTGCGCGTTTGGCGCGCGGCCGCGGAACAATGTGCGTGGCGGAGAGCAGGCTCGCGTTTTTTTCGGACCCCCAGGCAGAGTCTATCCATTCCTTGTTGTATTGATCAGAGTCAACTGGTTTGCGTTTCATTACTTCTGTCCGAGTATCCTGATTCCTCTGCTGAGTGAATCGCTTAATGTTGGGAGAAAACCTGTTGTCGATAAGCGGATGTTTTCCTCGGCATAACAGGAAAGAAAGCATTTCGGGCATTTCCCCTGGTATGCCGCTGCGCGGGCATCGCGGTGTTTTTCCGATTGCCAGATCTCCTCCATATCCTGTTTTACCAGATTGCCGAGCGGATCGGTCATGAAGGAACAGAGCGTGACATTGCCATAGATATCGACTTCAATGCGGTTGGAACCCTGCAGACAGGGGTGAGGAAAATACTCACTTGGATTTTTGTAAAATGCGGAAACAGATTTTAGATATTCCTCGCTGTTTTTTATGATCCCGGTTCTTCGCTTTATTTCTATCAGTTTTTCGATTTCACGTTCCGCCATAGCTATAAAAGACTCGTCCTGTGAGCCGGTTTTGCGGTTCGGGTCAGGCTCGTTGAAGTAGTTCTCGTGATAGGCCGTGAAACGGATACTGGAGAGGCCTTTTTCAATAACAAAATTACACAGATTGACCCATTCGTAGATGTTGTCAGGCATCAGAACGCTGCCGATGCCAATATTGGTAATACCCGCAGACTGGAGGTTATCTATATGCCGGGAAATCTTGGTGAATCCATTCTTCAATCCTCGCGTGACCATATAGGAGGCATCGCCCACCCCATCGAGCCCGATGGTAATTGCGCTGGGCCTCAGGGCTGCAAGCTGCTTTGACTTTCTCGCCGTCAACAGTGTTGCATTGGTGTTGACGCCGAAGGAAATATCAAGGTCCCTGAGATGACCGAGTATCTCAAAGATGTCTCTTCGGGTGAAAAGTTCTCCGGAGGCGTTAACACCAATGTAGTCGACGCCAAAAAATTTCAGGCGCGAGAAAACGACACCCCATTGTTCGCTTGTCAGTTCGTTGGGGTCTTTGTCGAACTTCCAGAAGTCGCACATCGTGCAGCGCGAGTTGCAGAACTTGGTGAGATACAACGCAGCGATGGTCGGCCTGACATAGTTTGAAGCCTTACCATTGGTCATGGGCGATAACACAGAGCGGGCGGCTTCTGTGAGTAACAGATTAATCGAGGTCGTCATCAGTACTTAATCCAAAGTTATTTCACGGCCCTGATAAGTATATGCCAGCCGATGAACTTAGATAGGAAGTTATACAGCCACCTCGGCGTGAGGCGGAAAATAATTCCGTAACCCTCGCCATATAAGTAGTCAATTTTCAGATCAACCTTACTAAACTTATGGAATAAGGCGTGTATTTCCGAGCGTGTATACCGGCGCACCACCGGGCACGATTCATTTTTGTCTTCGAATGGTATGCGCGTGATGCGATGGATCAGTTCATTGAGCGAATGCCGATGGTAAAGCATGATGCGCGCTTCGCCGCCGTGCCTTAATACCCGATGCACCTCATCGATAGTGGCGGCGGTATCCGCAGCATGATGTAAAACGCCAAATGAATAAACATAATCAAAACTTCCCGTTGCGAAGGGTAAAAAAGCCGCGTCGCTAACGGAAAAGTTTCCTGGCATGCCCTCATTCTGGAAACGTTTCTTTGCCGTTGCCACACCGACAAAGGTCAGGTCGCATGCCGTTATCTGCATGCCGTGTTTGGCTATGCTGTAGCTGTCGAGTCCGACGCCACTGCCTATCTCCAGCACTGTCTTGCCGCTGGCCATGCCGGTTATCCACGGGATTAAGTGGCGGTGTGACCGGTATCGCTGCGTTTCAAGATCGGCAAAATAGCGTTCATCGCCGCGCGCATGGGTGGACACGTCAGCGCCCATTATCTTTTCCGCGTTTACGTTGCGCGTCCAGAAATCCCTGATGCGTCCGGTCAGGCCGTTTTTTTCGTCCGGTTCTAGGGGTTCGATTGTTGGCATGTGCCCGCCTTTTCCTGTAGTGAAAGAGCATGTCTGGACAGGGCGCGCGCCATCCATGCGTTACACCATCTTAGGAGCGTAAATTTCTTTCGATAATATTTTGTTTCCTGGTAGTAAAACCTGCCCTGGGGATTGTACATATTGGAGATCGCCCATTGGGTGATGTTGGCAGCGGTGTCTGGATGGCTGTGTGTCGCGGGTGGTGCGGAAAATGTTAATATGCCCTGCGCAGCACCGTGTATATCATGCGGAAAGTCCTGGTCGCTCATCCAGCGTGGCGAACCATCGTGGTTGAATAATTTATTTGCATAGAAGTGCAGCCCTTGCTCATGCACGCTGCGCCAGGCATCGTTCCTGGATGAATTAATGTAACGCATCAACGCATCCAATATGAAGCCGGTATGGTAGTTATCATGCCGAATGTGAGAGTCAGACGGCGGGTCCGTGTAAAACCACGCACCATATTCAGTTTGTTTTCCCACGACGTAACCCACCAGCCGCCTGGCCGTTTCATGCTCAGTGGTGTCGCCGGATAGCTCGATATACTGGCTGATGACCGCCCCGATCAATATGCTCACATCCATGACGCACATGGTCATGGGCATAGGCATGTAGGAGAGGCACAATTCATCTGCATTATCTGCGAGTCTGCACAGGTCTCTCAAAAAGAACTTAATGGCGCTTGCCACGATTTCCAGATACACAGACTTTCCGGTGAGCCGGTAGGCGTCTATGTAAGCCTCGCATACAAAGCAGGTGACCACTGCATTGGGTGTGCCTGAGGGGGCGAAAAATCCAGGGTCCTGCCACGGATAGTGGTAACCCCAGCAACCTCCGGACCAATTGCCTTTAGATTTTATGCTATGCAGGAGCGCAAGAATATCTTCCGCCTCGCGCAGATATGCCGGGTCGCCGCTGACCCTGAAACGATCCATAAGGCCTTGGGCAAAAAGTGCGAGGCCTTTTGGGTTGTAGGTTTTTTTCACCGCCAGGTAGGGGCGGAGGTTGATGGGAGAACGCATGACCGATTGAATGGCCAGAATGCGCGGCCACTTTCCCCAGCCTAGGGCCAATCGCAGTATCGGACTGTTTAGACCGTCATGTTTGTTATATCCGCGATAGGCTTCCGATCGGCTCCATGCGTATACGTTATCCAGTACGGAGTTTACTTGTTCGAGATTCACTTTGTTGGTGACCATGTGCGTCTCTCGAAGATCTCAATCCATATGTGCGTCATCATCATCATATATAGCATAAAGTAGTGCCAACGCAGGCCTTTCCCGGCCCGGAATTTTCTGACGGTGCGGACAAATTCAGGATTGAAAAGGCCTATCTCGCGCACATACGAGTCCGCCAGCAGCCGATCCGCCATGCCACTCAGGTGTTCCACAAAATACCTGGGCGCATCCAACTGAAAACCGCTCTTGGGCCTGTCGATGACCTCATCGGGCAGAAGTCCGCGTAACATGGTTTTCATGTAGGCCTTGGGTTGTCCGTTTTTCATCAGTAAATGCCGGTCGATGGCCTGTACCTGCGCGGCCAGTCCGGCATCAACATAGGGTACGCGCGTTTCAACGCCTTCCGCCATGCTTACCCGGTCTTCGTGCCATAACAGGTCGTTTACCATCTTCTGGTTCCATTCGAATTCGGCCATGGCGAGCACAGGGTCAGGTTGTTGCGGCCAATATGTCTCAATCACGTCAAAGGCGTTGTGGCTGATGGTATCCAGCATACGCGGGCCATAAATCTTTTCTCTCAACTTGTTATCGTCCCACACGCTGCGCAGCAACCCGTAGACGCGCGGCCAGTTTCCCAGCGCCTCGGTCATAAGCAATGCCCGTTCCGGTTCACTCCAGAATGGTCCGGGGAGGAGGGAGCCGAGATGCCGTGCAAAGGCGCCGGCAGATCTGGAGGCAATCCTGGGGATGTAATGATCGGCGCGTTCGGCCACATTGAATATCCTGTGTGCGTTGTAGCCCAGGAATAACTCGTCGCTGCCTAGGCCGGAAAGCGCAACCTTGACATGTCTGGACACCAGCTTGGCCAGTCGGCTGGATTGGATTGCATTCACTTTCGGTATTTCCAGATGCCAGATCAGCTGGTAGTGCGCCTCGGATATGTCGGAAGGTGTATCGGCCTCCTGCGTGTTTTCTACCCCCAGTAGCTCAGCGGTGCGTCGTGCATAGCGTGCTTCGTTAGGATCATCGCCGATGTTGAGCGTGAAAGTCGGCAGACCACATGTCGCCTTGTCCTTGGCAATGGCCACTATGGCTGCCGAGTCCAGTCCACCTGATAGATGTGCGCCGACCCGGACATCGGCTGTCATGTGTACATTGATTGAATCGTAAAGCGCATCGAGTGGTGTTGTTGAAGCAGGGATATCCGGGGTTATCCTGTGTTTTTTAATTGTTCCATCCATTTTCCACAACAGCACGCAGCCCGGCTCCAGCTGCTCGATATTATCGATGAGAGTCCCGTTACCGGGGATGTAGCGGAAGTTGAGCAATAGGTGAAGATTGTTGGTGTTTAGTTGGAGTGACTCATGCTCACGAGCTGCGATCGCCTTGGCTTCGGATGCAAAGGTGATGCCTGCATCTTTTTCGACGCGCAGAAACAGCGGTTTTATACCCTTGAAGTCCCTGACCAGTAGGCCCGTCTGTTGCCTGTAATCCCACAGGCAAAAGGCAAACATCCCTCGCAACGCAGCGAAACCTCGCCAGCCATAGCGCAGATACAGTTGGAGGATTACTTCTGTATCTGAGTTGGTATTAAACGAACAACCCTCCGCCAGCAGCTTTCTGCGTAACTCCCGATAGTTGTATATTTCACCATTGAAGACAATGGCGGCATCGCCTTCCGCACTGGTCATGGGCTGCGATCCATTCTGAAGATCGATAATGGCTAGACGCGCGTGCCCGAGGGCGACATTTTTTTTGACCAGGGTACCCTGCCCATCGGGACCTCTGTGTTTGAGCGCCGCCACCATATCCGTGAGCCTGGCGTGGTCCTCCTCGGGGATAGTTTCAGGTGAAAACCAACCTGCAATTCCACACATAATAGGCCTTGTTCCGCTGCCGTCGAATTATAGGTCAGACAAATGGGGGAACTGCTCTATACAGCGAGCGGTATATTCTGCGACATCGATGGTGTCTGCGAGCAGTTTCTGATGACGCAACGGCCAAGTCGACGCCGGTTGTGCCAGCACGTTGTCGACGGCGGTCTTGATGGCATCCAGCGTGATAACCCGGATATTGGTTACCAGTCCATAGCGCGTTTCCTGTTCATTCGTATAGCCACGCCCGGTTGTCGCGGCGTAAATGGCGGGAACGCCAAGAACTGCGCATTCAGAGGCCATGGTTGCGCTCTCTCCTATGAAGGCTCGGCAGAATGCCATTACGTGATGTACCTCTGCCGGATTTCCCTTGTATCGGTATTTCTCAAGACCGGTCCCGAGTGTATTCTCTGAAGAAATAATCACTTCTCCGTGTTCTTCAAGAAAGGCCACGAATTGTGAAACAAGCTCGGAATTCCAACCCTTTTCTCCGATGTCGTGACTCGCTTTCCACGATACCAGTCGGATGAAAAATGTATCTCGCGTGCTCGAGAGGCCATTTCTCAGCGCGATAGTTCGATCGGCTGAGAAGTATTTTGGGTGAAGGTAAGAGAGCTCGTGATAACCAGCATAACGAATATGTTTGTTCTTTGGGAGCCAGGCCTCATAACAACGGGGTACGATCACGCAAGAGGCGAAAGGGTATGTTATTGCGTTTTGCAGTGTTGCATTTTCCGTATCGTAAAATACGAGTGACGGAATGCCAGTCAGTTTACCGACATGTGCGATGTTGACACCCCCGATGGCTGCCATGATGTTGGGTTTGAATTCGCGCACAACTTTCAGCAACCTGAGGTTGCGGGAAATAAGCTCTTTCCCAAGTGAAATCAGGCCGCCGTTCTTCTTTGAAGAAAGTATAGTATGTGGTATCTCCAGTGCATCCAGCAATTCGACGGCAATCTCCTTTACCCTGCTGGTCACGAGTATGTCATGACCGCGTGAGTGCAGCAGCTGGATTGGCTTGCGGAAAAAATGGACGTGCGCGGGATGTCCAATATCAATTAGAACACGCATCTCTTCCATCCATACGCCGGGTATTTATGGCCCTGCCTCATGATGCTGGACATGGTTTTGGGTAATTCCAGGATGTCACTATTCATTAGAACGTTTTTCTGTGTCTTTATAATGAAGCGCGGTGATTTGCTCAGACACGAGGCCGATCAGAAATACAAGAATTGAGGTAATGAACAACAGCGCGCTCATATTCGTGAATCGCCCGAACTGAATGAATGTGTAAAAGTAGTAGGTGAGCCCCAACATGAAAAAACCGAAGCTGATCGGAACAAATATCTTGAGCGGAGAGTACAGCGTGCCTATTTTGAATATTATTATCAGGAAGCGTATGCCATCTTTTGTTATGCGAAGATGGCTCATTCCTGTGCGCGTTTCCATTTCTACAGGCACATAAGCGACAGGGAAGCCGGCGCGAAAGAAGCTCATCGTTATGGTGGTAGGGTAAGAGAAGCCGTTGGGCAATAAGTAGAGAAAGTTAAGGAAGTGTTTGGCATATACCGCCCTGAATCCGGAGGTGAGATCCTCAATTTTGCTTCCAGTGATCCAGCTTGCAAGTCTGTTGTAGAAGCCATTGCCCAGGGCGCGATGAAGCCCGGCCTGGGAATCGCGTGTGCGCGCACCGACAGCCATCAGATACCCATCTTCCAGTTTAGTGAGCAGTTTGTGAATATCTTCTGGCCGGTGTTGTCCATCCGCGTCCAGAAAGACCAACACATCACCTTTGGCCATGCGCGCACCGCTTTTTATGGCGGCGCCGTTGCCCGTAGGGTATTTGTGGGAGAAACATTCGACGCTGTTGTTCCTGCATATCGCCACTGTGTCGTCTGTCGAGCCATCATCAACTACGATAATTTCAGCTGTGGGATACAGGGCACACAGGCGCGGGAGTATTGTCTTCAGCCCGGCCGCCTCGTTTTTGCCGGGCAATATAATGGAAATTTTCAATGTTTCTCCTGCGAAATTCATTTCCGATCCCTTCTTTTTTTGTGCAGTGCGGTTGATGGTTGTGCTAGAACATTTTTTAGTTCGGTCAGCAGTCCAATGTCAGTATCGCTAAGGGGGAGTTGTTTGTCCGAGGCGATAATAATCATCTTGTCCGCCATGGGTACATCTCCCAAATCCGCATAGAGCAGCGCGGCGCGTATATAATAATAAGCCCTGGGATCAATCTTGGCGCTTAGGATGTAGTATTCTATGGCCTTTTTATGTTGTCGCAAATCTGCATAGCTGGTGGCAAGGACATGATAGACGGCTAACTGCCATTTTTTCTCAAGCTTACCCTTGTATTTGTCCGTAAGTTTTTCAAATAGCGCAGTGACTATTTTGTGGGATTCAGGGTGTTTTTTCGCATTTCTTAAAAGGTCGACAAACTGTGATATCGCGACCGGGGTGTAGTTGTAATTGCTGATACGATGCTCGATTTCAGCGAGCGTGGTTTCGGATACGCGCCCATTGCGCTCCAATTCGAATTGCGCGAGCCGCGTTATTGTTTCGACCTCAGTCTGCTGAAGTTCTGCAGCCAGTCTGAAATGTTTGTCTGCCTCAGGATACATTTTATTGTCGTTATACAGGACTGCCAATGCGGTATGTGAGCGCACAGAATTGGGGTGATTGCGAGCCTCCGTGTTAAACAGCGTCCATTCGTCTTTCCATTCCGTGGCACGCGCATAGGTGATGACTCCCATGAGCGCGGCAAAGCAAAACACGGCCAGATATCTGAGATTCCGCGTTTTGAGCTGTGTTTCTGAAGCGTGCGATGCGTAATAAACAATGGCGAAGAGTATGCCCGCCTGGGGCAGATAGTTGCGATGTTCATGTGCAATCTCAAGGGGAACAATGGTGGATTCGAGGCTGTGACCCAATAGAAACCAGGCTATGCCAAACCCTAGGATAGGCGCTCGCCTATGGCTGAGAATACTTAATATCAGCATACCGGCAATACCCAGCACAGAGAATAGGGTCGTTATCGGACTTAAGAGGCCAGATGAAATGGCGATATCATCGTGGTAGGTACCGAGTTCACTCAAAGTGGGTGTGATGATGAGTTTGAGATAAAACCACATCACCCGTGATTCGGTCAGCAGCCGTT